>NZ_QFRV01000062.1:0-27595 GCF_004136805.1 Enterobacter cloacae complex sp. GF14B | reverse complement strand
CCCAGGCGACCCAGCGGTACCTGGGCCGCCAGCGCATCGTATAATCCCTGACGCTGTTCTTCGGGAACCAGATCGCCAAGACCGGGCGTTTTCACGGGGCCAGGGCTGACGACGTTGACGCGTATCCCGCGGCCCTGTAAGTCCAGCGCCCAGGAGCGGGCAAAGTTACGCACGGCGGCTTTACTGGCGCTGTAGACGCTAAAATTCGCCGTCCCCTTAATCGAAACCGTCGATCCGGTGAGGATAATGGATGAACCAGATGAGAGCAGCGGCAGCGCTTTCTGGACGGTGAACAGCACGCCGCGCACGTTGGTGGCAAAAATCCGGTCAAACTGCTCTTCGGTGATAGCGCCCAGCGGCAGCATGTCGCCGCCCCCGGCGTTGGCGAACAGAATATCGAGTCGTCCTTCTTCTTTAGCAATCTGCGCGTAAACCGCATCCAGATCGGCCATTCTGGAGACGTCCGCGCGGATAGCTACCGCCGCGGCGCCAATGTCTGCCCGGGCAGCATCCAGTTCGGCCTGACGACGTCCGGTGATATAGACCTTCGCTCCCTGCGCCGCCAGCTCCTGTGCCGTTGCGAGACCAATACCGGTGCTGCCACCGGTCACCAGAGCGATTTTTCCTGCAAGCGTTGTATTCATACTCATAACCTTTGTTGTGATGTAAAAGAGGAGCGTTTGCCCGCGTCAGGCAGACTTTAGACCTTGCGGGATTAGCGATAAACGGGCAAAAATGAAAATGAATTTTCACAGCAGGAAATAATCAGAGGAGATCTATGTGGATCAGCTAATGGCAATGCGTGCCTTTACGCGGGTGGTTGAATCCGGAAGCTTTACCCGAGCGGCAGACTCCCTGAACATGCCGATAGCCACGCTGAGCAAGCTGGTAAAATCACTTGAAGCGCACCTGGAAACACGGCTGCTGCATCGCACGACGCGCCGGGTGGTCACGACGGCAGAAGGCATGGAATACTACGAGAAAGCGCTACGGGTATTAATTGATATAGAGGACATTGATACCGCCTTTCGCGCATCGTGCTGCACGCCCAAAGGCCATTTGCGTATTGACGTGGGGGGCTCAACCGCCCGGGACGTGCTGATCCCCCTGCTGCCGGATTTTTTTCAGCGCTACCCGGATCTGCGCATTAACCTGGGGGTAGCCGATCGTCCGGTAGATTTAATCAGCGGAAACGTGGACTGCGTGATCCGCGGCGGCCCGCTGGATGACTCTTCGCTTATCGCGCGGCATATCGGTGATGCCGGGATGATCGCCTGCGCGGCGCCGGGCTATCTTAAAGCTCACGGCATCCCTGCCTATCCGCAGGAGCTGCGCAACGGCCATAAGCTGATTAGCTACCTTTCCCCGGTTACCGGACGCGCATTTCCGTTCCGCTTCCTTGACCGGGGTGAGCCCCTGGAGATCAGCGTTCCGCACCACCTTGGGGTCAATGAAAGCAACGCACATCTGGCCGCGGCGCTGGCGGGTTTAGGGATTATTCAGACGTTTGGCTATGCTGCGAGAGCGCATCTGGAAACGGGCGCGCTGGTAGAGATCCTGAGCGACTGGCGTCCTAAGGCGTATCCTTTTCACGTGGTCTATCCCCAGAGTCGGCATTTAACGCATCGCCTGAGAGTGTTTATTGCGTGGCTTGCCGAGGTTTTCCCTGCGGCAGTGAAAGGTTAGCCGGGCATTTGCCCGGCCTGATATCAGTTCAGTTTGTAATCCAGCGTGATTTCGGCTTTCAACAGCTGCGATACCGGACAACCCGCCTTCGCTTTCTGAATAATGCCGTCGAACTGCTGCGGATCGATACCCGGTACCGTCACCTTGCTTTGTAGCGCCACTTTGCTGATGGCAAAACCGCTGTCGGTTTTATCCAGCGAGACATCCGCCGTGGTATCGATGGAATCGGCAGTATAACCCGCTTCGCCCAGCATTAGAGACAGGGCCATAGAGAAACAGGCCGCGTGCGCTGCGCCAATCAGCTCTTCCGGGTTAGTCCCTTTTTCGCCCTCGAAGCGGGTGTTAAAGCCGTAAGGTTGCTGGTTAAGGACGCCACTCTCTGTTGAGACCGTCCCTTTGCCGCGTTTGATGTCGCCAGACCAGTGTGCTGAACCGTGCTTATGAATCGTCATTCTTGCTCTCCTTTTGGCTTACAAAGGGATAAGTATAGGACGCATAATCCATTTTGCAGGGAAGACAGACTAGTCCGAGCGCGTGGCAAGGTGGTTTGCAAGTGCATCCAGGAACACACGCTGCGCCGCAGGCTGATAGTCTCGCGACTGATAAATACCAAAAATACCGATCGGTTTTGGCGTAAAGGCGCCGAGCACCGGCACCAGGCTGCCCTGCCGTAGCGCCGCGTCGGCCTCGCGCTCGGGCAGCATGGCAATACCACAGTGGTTTATCGCCGCCTCCATCAGCAATGACGAGATACTGGCGCTGAGATTGCCGCTGACCGCCGTCGTGACCGACTCCCCTTCTGGCGTCAAAAAACGCCACGACTGACCGGCAAAAAAGCTGTAATGCAGGCAGTTGTGCCGGGATAAATCCTCCAGCTGCACTGGAACGCCCCGACTGGCAAGGTAGTGCGGCGAGGCGCAAAGTACGGACCGACACTCTCCCAGTCGGCGGGCGATCATGCCCGGTTCAGGGTTATCGGTGATGCGGATCGCCACGTCAATTCGCTCGCCCACCAGACTTACCGGATGATTGTTAACATCCAGCTCAATGCGCAGCTGAGGGTAACGCTGCAACAGATCGGGCAGCACCGGAACGATAATATGCATCGCCGTAAAGTGCGCGCAGGCGACACGAAGCGTGCCTGAGGGTAAATCCTTCACTGACTGATCTTCAATTTCCTGAGAAATTTGCGAGAGCGTGCGGGTCTTTTGCAGAACCTTCTCCCCCGCCGCCGTCAGCGTCAGCTTGCGGGTGGAGCGGTTCACCAGCCGCGCCCCGGCCCACTTCTCCATCTGCTCCAGATAACGGCTCACCATCGGACGGGAGATCCCCAGCGCCCGCGCCGCCGCGCTTAAACTCCCCAGCTCACAGATGCGGTTGTACACCTGGGCGGCAATAACGCGATCCATTTTGACCTCCATTTGCTCGATTTATGAAACTAAGCATCTCCTGTTTCAGGAATTCTGGCAAATGAAGAGATCCGTACAATAGAGACTTTCCTGAAGAACAGAGACATGACCATGACTATCGCCCGCCTTGCTTTGCTGACAACCCTTTTCACTCCGGCCGTCTTTGCCGCGCCGTTGACCGTTGATACGTACAACCCGCAGGAAAAAGGCATTTTTGCCGTTTCTTCCACGCTGGTGTCTGGCCCGAAAGAGGCGGTACTGTTTGACGCCCAGTTCAGCGTGAAAGATGGCGAAGCGCTGGTGGAAAAAATTCGCCACAGCGGTAAAACGCTGAACAAAATCGTGATCACCTCCGGCGATCCGGATTTCTATTTCGGCCTGCAACCGCTGGTGAAAGCCTTCCCTAATGCCAAAGTTGTCGCCACGCAACAGGTGGTGGACCATATCAGGGCCACAAAAGACGCGAAGCTCGCCTTCTGGGGGCCACAGATGAAAGACGGCGCGCCGACGCAGCTCTACTTGCCGCAGGTGCTTGCCTCAACCACCTTTATGATTGATGGTGAAAGAGTGAATATTGAAGAGCCTGAGAGCTATGCGGCGTACGTCTGGATCCCATCCGCAAAAACCATCCTCGGCGGCACGGGCGTCTCGTGGGGTATTCACGTCTGGACGGCGGATACCCAAACGCCGGAAAGCCGCAAACAGTGGCAGCAGACGCTGGATAGCATGGCAGCCCTTAAGCCCGAACACGTTATTCCGGGCCACTACCTTGGGACACCGCCAGCGGGTACCGGCGCTATCGACTTTACCCGTCGCTATCTACATCAGTTTGAACAGGCCCTCATGACACATAAAGCGTCAACCGGCGTCATTAGCACGATGAAAAAACAGTGGCCGAATCTGGCGGAAGCCAGTTCGCTGGAATTGAGTGCCAAAGTGAATACCGGCGAAATGAAGTGGTAATATCCTGATTATCTCCTGCTATATTTAAATTTTTTATAGCAGGAGTTTACTATGCCATCGTCAGTAAGGGGCATCGACCATATCGGTATTACGGTGCCCGACATTGAAAAAGCCACCCTATTTTTTGAACGCGCTTTCGGCGCACAGGTTTTATATCATTCTGTCGATGCGGAAACCGATAATATTGATCAGGCCGCCCAGCAGCACACCTTAAAATTATTTCCCGGCACAAAAATTCACGCCATTCGCATGCTTGTTATGCCCCATGGACCCGGCATTGAACTTTTCGAAATGCATGGCCCTGAACAGGGAATGCCCGCCCGCGCCAGCGACTTTGGCCTCCAGCATTTTGCTGTTTATGTTGATGATTTTGATAAGGCGATAGCCGCTTTCACCGCTGCCGGCGGGGAGATGTTTACCGCGCCAAAGCCGCTCACGTTTCCGGATGAGCAAGGTGAAGGGAATGCTTTCTGCTATGGACAGACCCCCTGGGGCAGTATTGTGGAATTGATCTCCTGGCCGACGCCCATGCCTTATGAAAAAACGACAAATTTACGCCGCTGGAAACCCTGAATTTTATTTGTGTGCCAGGAGAGATGATATTTTTATTTCCAGGACGAATCTGAACCACAACGACGAAAATATTTGCCAATCTGAATGTGAATTACGATTTTGCACGCCGTAACATTAAACAGACAACGACACGGAGGCAGCATGTTTACTTATTACCCGGCACATACCACAGCAGCACAACCCGAACTCGTTAACGCGATTGCGCAGGGTCTTCAGGCAGAGCACGGTGTTGTTACCGAAGATGACATTTTGATGGAACTGACCAAGTGGGTGGAAGCCACAGACAATGACATCCTCAGTGACATCTACCAGCAAACCATCAACTATGTGGTCAGCGGGCAAAATGCACCTTTGTAAAAACCTGCTAAGCTGGATCAGCAACCTAAGGGGTTACATTTCGTTTGCGTGAGCAAACTTGTCCTTAAAACTATCAACGGGATTGAGGAGTTAAAATGAAATCGAACCGTCAGGCACGCCACATTCTGGGACTGAACTACAAGCTCTCTAACAAGCGTAAAGTGGTTATTGAGGAGGGTAGCGAAACGCAGGTTACCCACGCTACCGGCAGAAAACGCCCTTCCGGCAAGTAAGTTCCGGCACGATATTCACAACACCATCGGTAATCCCGATGGTGTTTTTGTTTATGTGTTGCGGTAATTAATATTCAGCTCCTTTATAATACCAACCGACCGCACCCCGTAGCACAGGCCAGAAAGATGACAAACAGCAGTGTCAGGGACGGATCTTCTTAAAAAGAGTGAGTGACATGGACAACAAACTGAAAAAACATCGTTCCCTTTATATTCCTTACGCCGGTCCGGTTTTACTGGAGTTTCCCCTTCTGAACAAAGGCAGCGCCTTTAGCATGGAAGAGCGCAGCAGCTTTAACCTGCTGGGCCTGCTGCCTGAAGTGGTTGAAACCATTGAAGAACAGGCGGAACGCGCCTGGATCCAGTATCAGGGTTTTAAAACCGAAATCGATAAGCACATCTACCTGCGTAATATCCAGGACACCAACGAAACCCTCTTCTACCGCCTGGTGCAGAACCATCTCGAAGAGATGATGCCCGTCATTTACACCCCAACCGTCGGCGCGGCATGTGAACGCTTCTCGGAGATCTACCGTCGTTCCCGCGGCGTGTTCATCTCTTATCAGAACCGTCACAACATGGATGACATTCTGCAAAACGTGCCGAACCACAACATCAAGGTGATCGTGGTAACCGATGGCGAACGTATTCTGGGCCTTGGCGACCAGGGCATTGGCGGGATGGGTATTCCCATCGGTAAGCTCTCGCTGTATACCGCCTGCGGTGGGATCAGCCCGGCCTACACCCTGCCGGTGGTGCTGGACGTGGGGACCAACAACCAGCAACTGCTGAACGATCCGCTGTACATGGGCTGGCGTCACCCGCGCATTACCGACGACGAGTACTATCAGTTTGTGGATGATTTCATCCAGGCCGTGAAGCACCGCTGGCCGGACGTGCTGTTGCAGTTCGAAGACTTCGCACAGAAAAACGCCATGCCGCTGCTGAACCGCTACCGCGATGAGATCTGCTCGTTCAACGATGACATTCAGGGCACTGCGGCAGTGACCGTCGGTACGCTGATTGCTGCGAGCCGTGCGGCAGGCAGCCAGCTTAGCTATCAGAAAATTGTCTTCCTGGGTGCAGGCTCCGCGGGCTGCGGCATCGCCGAGCAAATTATTGCCCAGACCCAGCGCGAAGGCTTAAGCGAAGAGCTCGCCCGCTCCCGCGTCTTTATGGTGGACCGTTTTGGCCTGCTGACCGACGGTATGCCTAACCTGCTCCCGTTCCAGACCAAACTGGTGCAGAAGCGCGAGAACCTGAAAAACTGGGATACGGATAACGAGGTGCTCTCGCTTCTTGACGTGGTGCGCAACGTGAAACCGGATATTCTGATCGGCGTATCCGGGCAGACCGGCCTCTTCACGGAGGAGATCATTCGCGAGATGCATAAGCACTGCGAACGCCCTATCGTGATGCCGCTATCGAACCCGACCTCACGCGTGGAGGCGACGCCGCAGGATATCATCGCCTGGACCGAAGGCAATGCGCTGGTCGCGACCGGCAGTCCGTTCGATCCGGTGGTGTGGAAGGACAAGCTCTACCCCATTGCGCAGTGCAATAACTCCTATATCTTCCCGGGTATTGGTCTGGGAGTGATCGCTTCCGGCGCGTCCCGCATCACCGACGAAATGCTGATGTCCGCGAGCGAAACGCTGGCAGGTCACTCACCACTGGTGAATAACGGTGAAGGCCTGGTACTGCCGGAGCTGAAAGACATTCATAAAGTGTCCCGCGCAATTGCCTTCGCGGTAGGCAAAATGGCGCAGCAGCAAGGCGTCGCGGTGAAAACCTCTGCCGATGCGTTGCAGCAAGCGATTGATGATAATTTCTGGATGCCGGAATACCGTAGCTATCGTCGTACTTCGATTTAAGCATCGCCCCTCACCCAGCCCTCTCCCCAAAGGGGAGAGGGTAAAACCGCACCGGACAGTCCCCTCGCCCCTTTGGGGAGAGGGTTAGGGTGAGGGGAATATACGGCACTTCCCACTAGCCAAACCCATTTTCCCCCGCTACACTCCCTTCATCCATTAACCTACTGAATATATAAGGAGGCCAATTATGCTGTACTGTGAAATTTTCAATGTTTCACATACATTTGGTGATCGCACCAGCTCAAGCGTTATCGGTATCGTGCTGCGATAACTTCCGCTTGAGCGAAGACACTAACCCCTGAAATCCCTTCTCTCGGGCTTACTGAGTTATCGTCAGCGATGTTTGACGAGGCATAAACATGCCTGTAACTCCTGGGTAAGCAACAATGAGCACTCTACTCACTGCACATTCTTTACGTGTTGATACCGCGTTTGGCACGCTCTTCGACTCTCTCTCCTTTACGTTGAAAAAAGGCGACCGCATTGGCCTGCTGGGTGATAACGGCTGCGGAAAAAGTACGCTGCTGAAAATCCTCGACGGGACGCAGTCCCCTGCTGCCGGAACCGTTTCACTGGCGGGACATTGCCTGCTGGCGCGCGTGGAACAACATCTGCCGGAGACCCTTTATCCCCTGACCATGCTGGATGCGGTGCTGGCGCAGCTGCCGACCGGTGAGCGCGACAGTCTTCGCTGGAAGGCCGAGACGCTGCTGGCCGGAATGGGCTTTACGACGCAGGAAACGGCGCTGCAATCCGCCACGCTGAGCGGCGGTCAGCATACGCGGTTGCTGCTGGCGCGGGCGTTGATAAGCGATCCGGATCTGCTGCTTCTGGACGAACCGAGCAACCACCTCGACCTGCCGACCCTGCTGTGGCTGGAGCAGTTTTTACAGAGCTGGTCCGGCAGCTTTGTGCTGGTTTCACACGACAGGCAACTGCTGGACGCGGTAACCAACGGCAGCTGGATCCTGCGCGATAAAACACTGCACTACTTCGCCCTTCCCTGCACTGCCGCCCGTCAGTCGCTGAAGGCGAAAGACGAAAGCGATGCGCTGCGGCATAAGGCTGAGCAAAAAGAGATCGACCGCGTCACGGCCAGCGCCAAACGCCTCGCGACCTGGGGCAAGGTCTACGACAACGAAGATCTCTCCCGCAAGGCTAAGCAGATGGAAAAACAGGTCGAACGGCTTAAAGAAAACCAGACGGAACTGACGGCGGGAAGCCCGTGGACCTTAACCCTGCGCGGGGACGCGCTTCGGGCCGACCGCCTGCTGGAAATAACCGACCTCGGCGTGCCCCCGGAGCCGGGTCTGCCAGACCTGTTTACCCTCGTCAGCGCGCGGCTGAAGAGCGGCGATCGCGTGGCAATTGTGGGTCGTAACGGCTGCGGAAAATCGTCGCTGCTGAAGCTTATCTGGCGACATTTTTGCGACGAGATCTCGGACGAGCGGCTTAAGCGTCATCCGCGCGTCTCACCCGGCTACTACGACCAGACGCTGCATCAGTTGCCAGACGATACGGCGCTGCTTGATGCGCTGGAGCCTTTCGCGCCAGCTCCGCAGACCCGTAAAATGGCGCTCATCAGTGCCGGCTTCTCGTGGGCGCGGCACGGGCAAAAAGTCAGTACGCTCAGCGGCGGGGAACGTTCGCGCCTGCTGTTCGTCGGCCTGACCCTTGCCCGTTATAGCCTGCTGATGCTGGATGAACCGACCAACCACCTGGATATGGAGGGCAAAGAGGCGCTGGCGGAAACGCTGCAACAGTTTGAAGGCGGAGTGCTGCTGGTGAGCCACGATCGTCAGTTAATTAGCCAGTGCTGTAACCGCTTCTGGCTGATTGAGGACGGCAGGCTGAGTGAATGGCACGATGCGGAGGCGGTCTTTGAGCGCCTGCGTGAGGACACCGGTCCGGTTGTACCTGAGGCATCGAACGCCGCATTGAAGGCACCCTCTTCAGCGTCAGACGATCTGCTCGAACGCCTTGTCGCCCTGGAAACGTTGCTGGAAGAAGATTTGGCGCGTAAGCCCAAACATCAAAAACCGCAGTTGCAGGCGCAATGGCGAAAAGAGATTGAGGAGATAGAAGCCCAACTGTAAGTCTGTACCCGGCGGTCATTACGCCGGGTCTTTTTTACGTCAGTGTTTTTCCCTACTGATTATTAGAGGATCGCCGTATTCTTAATCTGAAACTGAGCTAAATGATGACATTATGTTGCGGTTGCCTTGCATTACAGCGTCAAAGTATTAATCCTTAATGGGTATTACACCTGCTATGCAGATACTCATCATGAAAGGAGAAACACATGAAGGCTGCTGTTGTCACTCAGGATCATCAGGTTAATGTTACAGAGAAAACCTTACGCGCGCTTAAACATGGTGAAGCGCTGCTGAAGATGGAGTGCTGTGGCGTGTGCCATACCGATCTCCATGTTAAGAATGGTGATTTTGGCGACAAAACCGGGGTGATCCTCGGCCACGAAGGGATTGGTATCGTCAAAGAGATTGGTCCTGGCGTCACGTCGCTAAAAGTAGGCGACCGTGCAAGCGTGGCGTGGTTCTTTGAAGGCTGTGGCCACTGTGAATATTGTAATACCGGCAACGAAACGCTGTGCCGTGACGTGAAAAACGCGGGTTACTCCGTTGACGGCGGCATGGCGGAAGAGTGCATCGTAACCGCGGATTACGCGGTTAAAGTCCCGGACGGGCTGGACTCCGCGGCGGCCAGCAGCATCACCTGCGCCGGGGTCACCACCTACAAAGCGGTAAAAGTCTCTGACATCAAACCCGGCCAGTGGATTGCGATCTATGGCCTGGGCGGTCTGGGCAACCTCGCGCTGCAATACGCCAAAAATGTCTTCAATGCGAAGGTTATCGCCATTGACGTGAATGACGAGCAGCTGAAGCTCGCTGCCAGCATGGGCGCAGACTTAACCGTGAACTCTCGCAGTGAAGATGCGGCAAAAGTGATTCAGGAGAAAACCGGCGGTGCGCATGCGGCGGTGGTGACGGCAGTAGCGAAAGCGGCCTTCAACTCTGCCGTTGACGCAGTTCGCGCCGGAGGCCGCGTGGTGGCTGTTGGCCTGCCGCCGGAAGCGATGAGCCTGGATATTCCACGTCTGGTCCTGGATGGGATTCAGGTGGTGGGCTCTCTGGTGGGTACCCGTCAGGATCTGCTCGAAGCCTTCCAGTTTGCGGCTGAAGGTAAGGTGGTTCCGAAAGTCACGATGCGCCCATTGGAAGATATCAACGCTATCTTCAAAGAGATGGAACAGGGCCAGATCCGTGGCCGTATGGTGATTGATTTACGTTCTTAACCGCGGCGGCCGGGTAGCGGCTTTGCCCTGCCCGGCTTTTCACGTGGACGAACGGCGATCGGAAATCCACTCCTGAACCTCGATCTGGAATGTGTCAGGCGCTTTTCGATACATCTTCCGCGCCAGATCCAGGATGGTATGGCGCCCTAACTCCTCTTCCATCCGCTGCTGCGCGCTATCCATGACCGAGCGCACCCCACACGGGCCGTCACAGACCCAGGCAGGTGGCGTTTCATCAAACACCGCCAGGCGCTGACGCACTTCCCGACACTCAAACATATTCTTCTCGCCGTCGATGGCGTGCGCCACGTCCAGCACGCTGATTAGCTCGGCCGGACGCGCCAGCCGGAAGCCTCCCCCTTTGCCTTCGGTGCTGATAACCAGCCCCGCGCGTGATAAACGGGTGAAGATTTTTCCAAGATAGTCGTAGGGCACGCCCTGCAAGGCCGCCATCTCCCGGACGCTCATCTCACGTTCATTGCCTTTTGCATCCACCATACACATCAGGCTATGAATGCCATATTCCACACCAGAACTGTAAAACGCCATGGCTCACTCCGGGTCATTGTTCGCTGCATTATAACGATTTTTAACTCAGAAAGAAGTTGTCGTAGTTAACTCCGACAAGTATAGTGGCAGTTATGTCAGACATACAGCCTGACGCACTAAAGGATCGAGTATGAAAAAGCAGATTTTAATTGTGGGTAGTGGGTTTTCCGGTATGTGGGCTGCGGTCAGCGCCGCGCGCCTTTCTGCTCTGGAGGGTAACAATAGCCTCAGCATTGCCGTGCTGGCCCCTGTTGCGGAGCTACGCGTTCGCCCACGCTTTTATGAAGAGAACGTGTCGACGATGGTCGCGCCGCTGACCGAACTGTTTGCTGAGCTGGGTATCGCCTTTATTGCGGGCGAAGCACAACGTATTGATACCTCGTCTAAAACCGTTTTGTATCGCGATTCAAACGGCGCGATTGCTGACGTCGCCTGGGAACGTCTGATCCTCGCAACCGGTAGCCAGACTAAACGTCCTCCTGTTGCCGGTCTGGCTGAATACGCCTTTGATATCGACCAACTCGACTCCGCCAGGTTATTCGAGCAACATCTTGATTCGCTGGTTTCGCGCCCCTCCACCCCGGAGCGTAATACCGTGGTCGTGTGTGGCGGCGGCTTTACCGGCATCGAGCTGGCAACGGAACTCCCTGCCCGGCTCCGCACTCGCTTCGGCACCCATACAAAGACTAAAGTAATCGTAGTTGAAAGGGGTGCAACCATTGGCGGGCGTTACAGCGAGGCGCTGAGAAACACCATTGAAGAAGCAAGCAGCGCGCTGGGCGTTGAATGGCGTTTAAACAGTGAAGTTGAAGCCATCGATGCCAGCGGCGTAACGCTGAAAAACGGAGAACGCATTGCCAGCGCCACTGTAGTGTGGACGGCAGGGGTAGAAGCTAACCCCCTCAGCCTGCAAATTGACGGGGAACGCGACACTCAGGGACGCCTTATCGTCACCGACACATTGCAGGTTCCTGCGCATCCGGAGGTTTACGCGACGGGTGATATGGCGCATGCCAAAACGGACGATGTGGGCAACACGGCGCTGATGACCTGCCAGCACGCGATCCAGTTGGGGAAATTCGCCGGACACAACGCAGCGGCCAGCCTGTTAAATGTGGAGCCGTATCCTTACCGTCAGGTGAACTACGTCACCTGTCTGGATTTGGGTAGCTGGGGTGCGGTATACACCGAGGGCTGGGATCAGCGCATTAAATCCGTGCGCGAGGAAGGCAAAAAGATCAAAGTCGCCATCACCAACGAACTGATTTACCCGCCAGCAGCAGACAAAGCGGTTGCTTTTGCCGCCGCTGACCCGCTGGCGAAATTCGTGTAGTCCACTCCAGCACCCGCGACCAGCGGGCAACATGTGGAATCAGGCCAGCGCTCCTGCGTTGGCCTGACGCTTTTTGGCACATAAATAACCATACATCAACAGAGAGGTCATCGCCGAGAAGGATAAGATCGCTGCCGGCAGCGTGACATAACTCCAGCTAAAGCCGAGCGTAATCATCATTCCACCGAAATACGCGCCAATTGCGCTGCCGAGGTTAAACGCCATTTGTCCGCCTGCGGCCCCCAGCATCTCGCCGCCTTTCGCATTTTGCAGCAGCAGAATTTGCAGCGGCGCAGAGAGCGCAAACAGCCCGGCGCAGCACACGAATCCCATTACCAGTGAAGCTGTTTTAAGCTCGCCAAAGGCGAACAACGCCAGCAGCGAAGCCACAATCACCAGGTCGGTGGTGGCAGCAATGCGCAGCGGGCTAAAGCGCGACGACAGCTTGCCGCTGAAGACATTTCCCAGCACCATGCCCAGCCCCATCAGCATCATGATCGCGGTCATCACGCCCTCGGAAAAGCCTGACACGTTGACCATAAACGGCTTCACGAAGCTAAACCAGGCAAACACCCCGGCATTGCCAAACATCGTAGCGGCAAAAATCAACCACGGTTCCGGTTTCTTCAGGAAATGGAATTGTTCTGTCAGCCGGGTGGTTGTCGTGTCGTGAATGTCTGGCACCCACAGCAGAACAGACAGGATCACCAGCGCGTCAAAGACCGCAATCAAAAAGAAGGTGTAACGCCAGTTAAATTCATGTCCCAGCCACGTCCCGAGTGGCACGCCAAGCAGGTTGGCAACGGTCATCCCGGCAATCATCCCGGCCACAGCGACCGTCACTTTACCCGGCGGTGCGATTTTTGACAGGATTATCGCCCCCACACCGAAAATCGCGCCATGCGGAAAACCAGAGATTAAGCGCCCCGCCGCCAGCCCCACGTAGGAGTCAGAGAAGGTAAAGAGTGTGTTACCAACGACGCACATCGCCACCAGAAACAGCAGCGTTGTTTTCAGCGAAAATTTGCTGGAGAACAGCGCCACAATCGGCGCGCCGATCACCACGCCAAAAGCGTAAAACGAAATCATATTTCCGGCAGAGGGAATTGAAATGCCCGTATCATGGGCCAGTTCTGTCAGCACGCCCATGATGCCAAATTCAGCCATCCCCAGACCAAAGGTAGCCAGTGCTAACGAAAAAATTGTCTTTTTCATACCGCGACCACTGTTAAAAAATACGCAGCGTGCATTATTGATTAAACTTGTATGGTGAACCAGTTCAAATCAGCTTTCTGACACATTAATCCATTCATTCAGGCCGATTACACGCTTAGTACGGCCTCGATCCCGCGACCGGACCCATAGGGAGACCCGCCATGGTCAGTAAGAAGAAAACCCGTGTTGTTGATGATGTCGTTAAAAACGCGCCGCTCAAAACCAAAACGTACGAGCAAGAGCTGCGCCGCCTCCATGTTGAACTGGTTAAGCTCCAGCAATGGGTGGTCGCCAAAGGGTTAAAAGTCTGTATTGTTTTTGAAGGGCGAGACGGCGCCGGTAAAGGCGGCGTCATCAAAGCCATCACCGAACGCGTCAGCCCCCGGGTGTTTCGCGTTGTTGCGTTACCGGCCCCCACCGATAAAGAGAAAAGTCAGCTCTATTTTCAGCGTTACGTTCCTCATCTGCCCTCTGCCGGGGAAATCGTTATTTTTGACCGCAGCTGGTACAACCGCGCGGGGGTGGAAAAAGTAATGGGTTTCTGTACTGAAGAGCAGGCCGAAAAATTTCTTGATGGAACGCCGGTAATGGAAAAAGCGATGGTCGATGCCGGGATCATATTGTTGAAATACTGGCTTGAAGTAACGCCAAAAGAGCAGGAACGCCGCCTGCGCGATCGCATTAATGATGGTCGCAAGATCTGGAAGCTGTCTCCAATGGACATAAAATCTTTTAATCTGTGGGATGAATATACCCTCGCCCGTGACGCGATGTTTAAAGCGACCGACACCGCCTGGGCGCCGTGGTTTGTGGCGCGCTCAGAAGATAAAAAACGGGTGCGGCTGAATATTATTTCGCATCTGCTTTCACAGATCCCCTATAAAGAAATTCACGTAGACAAAGTGGATTTACCGAAACGCAAGATCGGCAAAGTGAAACCTACAAAATATCCCTTCCGGTATATTGCAGAGCGATTTTGATACGGGGAAGCAGGCCAGCACAAGCGCAGCGCCGCCGGACAATGCCGACGGCGCGAGGTTTACTTCAACCCTTCCGAACTCTCTTTTTGCGCTTCAAGACGCTCAACGTCGCGGTACCAGCGCGGATGGTGCTTCTGCGCCCAGCGGCGGCTCACCTTCCCTTCAATCATGCCTTTAATCGATCCTTTCACCCAGAAGGCCATATACATATGGATCAGAATGGCGTGGATCAGAATAATGGCCGAGGTCGCGTGGATCAGCAGCGCATAACGCACTACCTGAATCGGGAAATAGTGCGCAAAATACGGACGCCAGATGATGACCCCGGTCACCAGCAGCACAAAAATCATGCTCATGATGGTCCAGAACATCATCTTCTGCCCGGCGTTGTATTTCCCCACCTTCGCGACTTTATGCTCGTTGCCTTTCAGAACCTCAACAATCCCTTTTAGCCACGGAATATCCTGCTTGTCAGGGATGTTGTGATGAACAAAACGCACGAACATAAACATCAGCACCACGAAAATCAGCACGCCGAAGAACGGATGCAGAATGCGCCCCATCTGCGGTGTCCCGAAGGTTTCCGTGAGCCACTGTAGCGTCGGGAAGAAGAACGATATGCCGGATACCGCCACCAGGAAGAAGCAGATGACTACCGTCCAGTGACAGGCGCGATCGACAAATTTTGTGCGCACTATCATTTTCGACTTACTCATGATGCTCCTCCTCGTCGTCATCCACCTCTTTATTCGGCCCGATACCGATGTAGTGATAAATCAGCCCGGCAAAGGTGGCGATAAAGCCCGCCGCTGAAAGCGGTTTAAGCGCCCCTTTCCACAGGTTGATTGATGTATCGATCGCCGGATCTTTCGGCAGATTATGATACAGCTCCGGCTGGTCATTGTGGTGCAGAACATACATGACGTGCGTGCCGCCCACGCCCTGCGGGTTATAAATCCCGGCCTTGTCATAGCCGCGCGCTTTGAGCTTATCCACCCGCTGCTGCGCCACTTCCAGCATCTCTTTTTTGGTGCCGAAGTGGATCGCCCCGGTAGGACAGGTCTTCACGCAGGCAGGCTCCTGGCCGACGCTGACGCGATCGACGCACAGGGTGCATTTATAGACCCGGTTATCCTCTTTATTGAGGCGCGGGATATTAAACGGACAGCCTGCGATGCAGTAGCCGCAGCCGATGCAGTTATCCTGCTGGAAGTCGACGATCCCGTTGGCGTACTGAATGATTGCCCCGGCAGACGGGCACGCCTTCAGGCAGCCCGGATCTTCACAGTGCATACAGCCGTCTTTACGGATCAGCCACTCCAGCTTGCCGTTCTGGTCGGTTTCGCTAAAGCGCATCACCGTCCAGGACTTGGCGCTCAGATCAGCAGGATTGTCATAGACCCCAACGCAGTGCCCCACCTCGTCGCGGATATCGTTCCACTCCGAGCAGGCCACCTGGCAGGCCTTACAGCCCACGCAGGAAGAGACATCGATCAGCTTGGCGACTTCTGCCTTGTAGTCCCGCGCACGAGGCGCGGGCGTTATCGGGTTGGTCGCGGAGCGTTTAATAATGTCTTGTGTTTCCATCGCCATTTAATCGCTCCTTACGCTTTCTCGATGTTGACCAGAAACGCTTTATACTCCGGCGTTTGCGAGTTGGAATCGCCGACGTTTGGCGTCAGGGTATTGGCGATGTAGCCTTTCTGCGCTACCCCTTCAAAGCCCCAGTGCAGTGGTATGCCCACCGTTTCCACCTGCTGGCCGTGCACGTTCAGCGTTTGCAGACGACGGGTGACCACCGCCACCGCGCGAATAAAGCCGCGCTTGCTGCTGACCTTCACGCGATCGCCATTGGCAATGCCTTTCGCCTTCGCCAGGGTTTCGCTTATCTCCACAAACTGTTCCGGTTGCGCGATGGCGTTAAGCCGCGCGTGCTTGGTCCAGGTATGGAAATGCTCGGTCAGGCGGTAAGTAGTGCCGACATAGGGGAACTTGTCTTTTTTACCTAAACGCAGCACGTCGTCTTCGTAGATGCGTACCACCGGGCTTGACACCACGTTCGGGTGCAACGGGTTAGTGCCGAGCGGCGTTTCCATCGGCTCGTAGTGTTCAGGGAACGGCCCTTCCGCCAGTTTGTCGATAGCAAACAGACGTCCCAGCCCTTCCGGCTGCATGATAAACGGCCCGGTGTTGCTACCCGGCGCGGCGGTGTTGAAGTCCGGGATATCGTTCCCCGTCCACTTCGTGCCGTTCCACTCGATCAGCATGCGTTTCGGATCCCACGGCTTACCGTTCACGTCTGCGGAGGCACGGTTGTACAGTACGCGGCGGTTTAACGGCCACGCCCATGCCCAGCCCAGGGTGTTACCCAGGCCTGACGGATCGGCGTTATCGCGGTTGGCCATCTGGTTACCCTGCTCAGTCCAGCTGCCGGTGTAGATCCAGCAGGACGAGGCGGTGGTACCGTCGTCACGCAACAGCGCGAAGCTATTGAGCAACTGGCCTTTCTTCGCCACCAGATTGCCGTTGGCATCGTACAGGTCGGCCAGCGCCACGCCGTTGTTCTCTTTTGCCACCTCTTCGGACTCAGGATGATCCGGCTGCTTGTAGTTCCAGCTCATCTTCAGCAGCGGCTCAGCGCCTTTGCCGCCTTCTGTGCGGTACATCTCGCGCAGACGATGGTAAATCCCGGCCAGAATTTCGCCGTCATTACGCGCTTCACCCGGCGCATCCTGACCTTTCCAGTGCCACTGTAGCCAGCGGCCAGAGTTGGCAATAGAACCGTCCTCTTCCGCAAAACAGGTCGATGGCAGGCGGAACACCTCGGTCTGAATGGATGCCGGATCGACATCGTTTGATTCACCGTGGTTCTGCCAGAACGTAGACGTTTCGGTGACCAGCGGATCGATAACCACCATGTACTTCAGCTTGCTCAGGCTGCGAACGACTTTGTTTTTATCCGGGAATGACGCCACCGGGTTAAAGCCCTGGCAGATATACCCCGTGACGTCGCCCTTATCCATCATGTTGAAATACTTGATGACATCGTAAGCCTGGTCCCATTTCGGCAACCACTCAAAGCCCCAGTCATTCTCTTTCTGCGCCGCGTCGCCGTAGAACGATTTCATCAGACTGACGGCAAACTTCGGATAGTTACTCCAGTAGTTCACCTGGTCCGGACGCGTCGCTTTTGGCGTGTTGGCGTCAAGCCAGCTTTGCCAGTCGGTCTGCTTCTCGGACGGCAGGGTCAGGTAACCCGGCAGGCTGGTTGACAGCAGGCCGAGGTCGGTTAAGCCCTGAATGTTAGAGTGCCCGCGCAGGGCGTTCACGCCGCCACCGGCCATCCCCATGTTGCCGAGCAGCAGCTGGATCATCGCCATGGTGCGAATGTTCTGCGCGCCCACGGTATGCTGCGTCCAGCCCAGCGCGTACAGGAAAGTAGTGGTTCTGTCGGCGGCACTGGTGGAGGCCAGCACTTCACACACTTTCAGGAAGTCCGCTTTCGGCGTACCGCAGATGTTTTCCACCACGTCCGGCGTATAGCGGGAAACGTGCTGTTTCAGCAAGTTCCACACGCAGCGCGGATCGCTCAGGGTCTCATCGCGTTTCGCGTAGCCGTTTTCGTCGAACTGATAGTTCCAGGATGATTTATCGTACTGACGTTTCTCGGCGTCATAGCCGCTGAACAGACCATCTTCGAAAGCGAAATCTTCCCGCACCAGCAGGCTGGCATTGGTGTAATGCTTAACGTATTCCGCGTTAATCTTATTGTTTTCGATCAGGTACAACAGTACGCCGGAAAGGAACGTAATATCCGTACCGGAGCGGATCGGCGCATAGATATCAGCCACCGATGCCGTACGCGTAAAGCGTGGATCGACGACAATCAGCGTCGCATCGTTGTTGTTTTTCGCTTCCATCGCCCAGCGGAACCCCACCGGATGGGCTTCAGCGGCGTTACCGCCCATAACCACCACGACGTTTGCGTTTTTGATATCAACCCAGTGGTTGGTCATCGCACCGCGACCAAATGTTGGAGCAAGACTTGCTACCGTTGGTCCGTGTCAGACGCGCGCCTGGTTATCAACCGCCAGCATGCCGAGGGAGCGCACAAATTTTTGCGTCAGCATGCCGGTCTCATTACTTGCCGCAGAGGCACACAGCATCCCGGTGGAGGTCCAGCGGTTTACCGTGATGCCCTGCTCGTTCTTCTCAATAAAATTGGCGTCGCGATCCGCTTTCATCAGTTTTGCAATTCGGGAGAAAGCGTCGTCCCAGGAAATACGCTGCCATTTGTCAGACCCCGGCGCACGATATTCCGGGTAGCGCAGACGGTTTTCACTGTGGACGTAGTCCAGCAGCCCCGCCCCTTTCGGGCAAAGCGCCCCGCGGCTCACCGGATGGTCCGGGTCCCCTTCAATATGATAAATCGCTTCTTTGGCGTTCTTCGCGCCATCACCCAGGCTATACATTAATAGCCCACAACCCACGGAGCAGTATGTGCAGGTGTTACGGATCTCTTTCGCGCGCAGCAGTTTATAGTTGCGTGCCTGAGCCAGCGCCATTTTGGGAGCGAATCCCAGCATCGCGGCTGTTGTTCCGGCCATACCGCCCGCGCAGATTTTAAAAAATTGTCTGCGGCTGACGTCCATTGTTGTCCTCGTTATCTGATAAGACTTCGCGCGGCAAACTAACAGCAAAGCCCCTTTTTTTATTGCGTCAAATCAAGGTCGCTATACTTAGCCCCCCAAATAGTCACCGCTGGTACGATTTGCTACTCTTTTCGGGGTATCTACCCCGTAGAAAATTCGCCAGGTGAAGCGGATAGATGCTATAAGTTTTCCCTTTGATTTTTTGAAGACTGGCAGGGTAATGGACAGAAAAAGAGCAACGCTGACAGGCCTGGCGGCCATATTGCTGTGGAGCACCATGGTGGGTCTCATCCGCAGCGTCAGTGAAGGACTGGGCCCGGTGGGCGGCGCGGCGATGATTTACACCGTCAGCGGGCTGCTGTGTCTGGTAACGGTGGGTTTTCCCGATCTTCGGCGTTTTTCCAGGCGCTATCTTCTTGCGGGCAGCATCCTGTTTGTCAGCTATGAGATGTGCCTGGCCCTGTCGCTGGGATATGCCGCGACGCGCTCACAGGCGATTGAAGTCGGTATGGTCAATTATCTGTGGCCAAGCCTGACGATTGCCTTCGCGATTTTGTTCAACGGGCAAAAATCCACCCTGTGGGTCATCCCTGGGCTTCTCATCTCGCTGTTGGGGGTGTGCTGGGTTTTAGGTGGCGAAAACGGTCTGCAACTGAATGACATCATGCAGAACGTCGTTTCAAGTCCGCTGAGTTATGGGCTGGCGTTTGCTGGCGCTTTTATCTGGGCCGCCTACTGCACCGTCACCAGCAAGTATGCCAAAGGGCAAAATGGCATTACCCTTTTCGTCCTGCTGACCGCCCTGAGCCTGTGGGTCAAATATGCCGTCAGCGATCAGCCCGAAATGGTGTTCAGCGTCCCGGTTGTGGTGAAGCTATTGATGTGTGGGGTTGCGCTTGGCTTTGGCTACGCCGCCTGGAATATTGGTATTCTTCACGGTAACGTCACGGTGCTTGCGGCTGTCTCTTATTTCACGCCCGTTCTTTCCGCCGCGCTGGCGGCTATTGTGCTGAGCTCTACGCTTTCATTCTCATTCTGGCAAGGGGCATTAATGGTGTGCGCCGGATCGTTACTGTGCTGGTATGCCACGCGCAAATAGTATTTTTATTTTTTGCCGGGTACCCAATATGCCCGGCACAAAATTAACAATTATTTAATGTGTGATCACACCCTCGAATATAATTGGTAACATTCGAGACAACTAAAATTTCTGTATAGAATGCCCACAGATAGCCAGAGCCGTTGTGGAAGTTGACATAAACTGACAACACAGGTAATTAGTTCAGCGCCAATATTACCGCGCTATATAGCACAAAGTGCAATAGTTTATTTCTGAATATTTCACTTAGAAAACAGACACTGGCTCACCGAAAAATTCATAATCCGCTGTTTTAAAAGATGTTATCGCGCCCCACACGTTGATACTCTCTGTCAAATTCCTTTAATTCCCCAGAAAAACTAAAACGTCCAGAAATTATTTACAGCCATATTATCGTGCTTTGTTAATAATCAATTTATGTCTATATATTAACCTGATTGAGCGATTTAAGGGCATTTACCCGATCAGGATCACATTAATTGAAATTATCTTTAATATTTTGAAACTTATTATTGAAAGCAGTCTACGGAATTTTAAAAATAGTCTGCCATTGACGATAAGCCTCGTTTAAAAATCGCTCAGATGGCTTAGGAAATACCTAAATAAAATTATAAGGATTATTTAAGATGAAACTTAAATTAGTTGCAGTGGCAGTGACTTCCATGTTGGCAGCTGGCGTTGTTAACGCGGCTGAAGTTTTTAACAAAGACGGTAACAAACTGGATCTGTACGGCAAAGTTACTGGTCTGCACTATTTTTCTGATGATGCTGGTAGCGACGGCGACAAAACGTATGTTCGTCTGGGCTTCAAAGGTGAAACTCAGATCAACGATCAGCTGACCGGATACGGCCAGTGGGAATATGAGTTCAAGGGCAATCGCTCCGAAGCTCAGGGTTCCGACGGCAACAAAACCCGTCTGGCCTACGCTGGTCTGAAATTCGATGAATTCGGTTCCTTCGACTACGGTCGTAACTACGGTGTGGCTTATGACATCGGCGCGTGGACTGACGTTCTGCCAGAGTTCGGTGGCGATACCTGGACGCAGACTGATGGCTTCATGACCGGCCGTACCACTGGCGTTGCAACCTACCGTAACACCGACTTCTTTGGTCTGGTTGACGGCCTGAACGTGGCTGCTCAGTACCAGGGTAAAAACGACCGTTCAGAGATCACCGAATCCAACGGTGACGGCTGGGGTCTGTCTTCTACCTATGAATTCGACGGCTTCGGTGTGGGTGCGACCTACGCGAAATCTGACCGTACTGACCGTCAGGTTCGTGCTGCAAGCAACCTGAACGCCGGTGGCGAAAACGCAGAAGTCTGGGCTGCTGGCCTGAAGTACGATGCGAACAACATCTACCTGGCAACCACCTACTCTGAAACCCGCAACATGACGGCGTTCGGTAACGGTCACGTTGCCAACAAAGCGCAGAACTTCGAAGTTGTGGCGCAGTACCAGTTCGACTTCGGTCTGCGTCCATCCATCGCTTACCTGAAATCCAAAGGTAAAGACATCGGTTCTTATGGCGACCAGGATCTGGTTGAATACGTTGACGTTGGCGCGAGCTACTACTTCAACAAAAACATGTCCACCTACGTTGATTACAAAATCAACCTCGTGGATGACAGCCAGTTCACCAAAGATGCCAAAGTGGCTACCGACAACATCGTGGCTGTAGGTCTGACCTACCAGTTCTAAGATCTGTTAGTTCAAAAGGCCAGCCCTCCCGGCTGGCCTTTTTTATTACTGCTGCCCTCCGACCTTCGCCAGACTAAACCAGATCCCGACCGCCAGAATCAGCAGCATGCCTCCCGCACTGCCCAGGGCCACGCTGTGCGAGGTGATGAACGCAGTTTTCGCCGCCGTCATCACCGGCTCGGCCAGTGACGGCGTCAGCTCCTGCGCCACCTTCATCGCTTCACCGATGGACGACGAGGCTTTATCGGTCAGCGACGCGCTCAGCCCCTGCGGCAGTACAATAGACGCCGAAAAGCTGCGGGTTAACAGCAAACCGAAAATGGCGATCCCCAGACCAGCGCCCAGCTCGTAGGACATGGTTTCGATCGCGCCTGCGGCGGCCGCTTTCTCTTTCGGCGCGGCAGCCATGATCGCTGACGTCGATGCCAGCAGTGCGCTGGCGGCACTGAAGCCCAACAGCACCATCAGGCTCCACGCCTGCCACTGTTGGGTGCTGAAATCAAGCATCGACAGGCCGATAAAACTGACTGCGCTTAGCCCCATGCCTCCGGCCGCGACAATGCGCAGCCCCAGACGCCCGACCAGCACGCCCGCGATCGGCCCGCTAAATCCGCTCGCCACCATCACCGGCAGCATAAATATCCCTGCTTCAAACGGCGTAAAACCATGCACAAACTGCAACTCCTGCGCCATCAGCAGTTCAAAGCCCACCAGCGCAATCATGGCGGTCATCGCCATGACCACGCCGCTTAAAATAATGCGATGGCAAAACAGACGCATGTCGATCATCGGTACGCGCGCGCGCAGCTGGATACGGACGAAGATAAACAGCATCACCGCCCCGGTAAGCAGCGTAATGGTCACCATCCACGGCGACAGCACCCCTTTCAGGGCGGTTTTGGCGCTATAGACCAGCAGTAAAATCGCCACAATTAGCATAATGGCATGGCTGATATTGAGCGGCTGCTCGGGCCGCCCCTGCTGAGCAGGCACAAAGCGCGCAGCAAGCGAAACCACCATCAGCACGATCGGCACATTAATCAGGAACACCGAACCCCAGTAAAAGTGCTCCAGCAGCATGCCGCCAATCAGCGGGCCAAACGCCGCGCCGCCCGACCCAACGGCAGCCCAGACGCCGAGGGCGATATTACGGTGCCGCGCATCAATAAACAGCGTGCGGATCCCTGCAAGCGTAGCCGGAATAATCATCGCCGCGCCTATCGCCAGCGACGCGCGGGCGGCAATCAGCCAGCCCGCGGACGGCGCAAAAGCCGCCGCTAACGATGACAGGCCAAACAGCACGCTGCCGATCATCAGCAGGCGCTTAAAACCTATGCGATCGCCCAGCGCGCCCATCGGCAGCACCATCCCCGCCATCACCAGCGAGTAAATATCAATAATCCACAGCAATTCGTTGCCGCTGGCACCCAGCGTCATGCTCAATGTTGGTGCCGCCACGTGCAGCACCGTCGCGTCAATCGCCACCGGGATATATACCAGCACGATAATCACTAACGCTAACCACTGACGAAACATAAATTTCCTTTTCAGTTAAAAACTGGACACATGTCCAAATTGCGATCCTACGTAAAGTTGAACACTTGTCCAGCTCTTTGTTACACTCGTTTCGTTGCCATTGAGAGTGAGAAATTATGCGTTATCTGAGCAAGGACGAGCGGCGGGAAGAGATCCTCCAGGCCGCGATGCGCGTGGCGCTGACCGAAGGATTCGCTGCAATGACCGTGCGCCGCATCGCCACCGAAGCGGGCGTCGCTACCGGGCAGTTGCATCACCACTTTGCGTCGGCGGGCGAGCTTAAGTCGCTGGCGTTTGTCCGGCTAATCCGCGATTTGCTGGATGCTGAAATCGTTGGCGAAAACGCTGGCTGGCGCGAGCGCCTGCATGCCATGCTCGGCAGCGATGACGGCGGGTTTGAGCCCTACATTCGGCTGTGGCGAGAGGCGCAAATTCTCGCCAGCCGGGATAGCGATATTAAAGGCGCCTACGTTTTGACTATGGAGATGTGGCACCAGGAAACGGTTGCGATTATCAGGGCCGGGGCGGAGGCCAACGCCTTTACGCTTGCTGACCAGCCGGAAAATATCGCCTGGCGTTTAATTGGTCTGGTATGTGGCCTGGATGGCATATACGTATTAAATATGCCTGAAATGGACGACGCGGCCTTTAATAAGCATCTGGATAAACTTATCTCCCTCGAATTGTTTTAATACTCCCATCGGGGTATTAATTTCCGCAAAAAGTTACAATTAGTAACACATAAAGCGAACCCAGATTCCCATTCCAAACTCAGGGATTCGCTTTTTTATCTATCCTTTCAGATGTATCCCATAACATCCAATAATTCCTACAAGCTATCGACAGGTATCTTTCTGTTTTTATTTAATTTTTTCTCTCCACTTGGGTAAGCAAGAGGGTGATATGTCACATCAAAGCGAGAAGAGTAACCAGCATCTGTTGAGTAACTGGAAACCGGAAAATGCGCAATTTTGGGAGAATAAAGGGAAACATATCGCACGAAGAAACCTGTGGATTTCCGTGGCGTGTTTGCTCCTCGCGTTTTGTGTCTGGATGTTGTTTAGCGCTATTGCGGTAAACCTTAATAAGGTCGGATTTAATTTCAGCACCGATCAGCTTTTTATGCTAACGGCATTACCTTCTCTCTCCGGCGCGATATTGCGTGTCCCCTACTCTTTTATGGTGCCGATATTTGGCGGGCGTTACTGGACCGTGTTAAGCACCGTTATCCTGGTCGTACCCTGTGTCTGGCTTGGGATCGCCATCCAGAATACCGCCACGCCTTACTGGGTCTTTATCATCATCGCACTGCTGTGCGGTTTTGCCGGCGCCAACTTCGCTTCCAGCATGGGAAACATCAGTTTCTTCTTCCCGAAAGCCAGACAGGGCAGCGCGCTGGGCATTAACGGCGGGCTGGGTAACCTGGGTGTGAGCGTGATGCAGCTGGTTGCGCCGCTGGTGATTTTCCTGCCGATGTTTACCTTTCTCGGCGTTCATGGCGTCCCCCAGGAGGATGGCTCGACGATGTGGCTGGCGAACGCGGCGTGGATCTGGGCGCCGCTGCTGATTCTGGCCACCCTTGCGGCGTTTTTTGGCATGAACGACATCGCCAGCTCGAAAGCATCCATTGCCAGCCAGCTTCCGGTACTTAAGCGCTTTCACCTCTGGCTGCTGAGCCTGCTTTATCTGGCAACCTTCGGCTCGTTTATCGGTTTCTCGGCAGGCTTTGCCATGCTGTCGAAAACCCAGTTTCCGGACGTAAATATCCTCCACCTCGCCTTCTTTGGCCCGCTGATTGGCGCCCTGGCGCGTTCGGCTGGCGGGATGATTTCAGACAGGCTGGGCGGCGTACGGGTGACGCTGATCAACTTCGTCTTTATGGCCATCTTTAGCGCCCTGATTTTCCTGACACTCCCCGGGTCTGGTTCAGGCAGTTTTATCGCCTTCTATCTGGTCTTTATGGGTCTGTTTCTGACCGCAGGCCTGGGCAGCGGCTCGACCTTCCAGATGATCGCGATTATCTTTCGCCAAATCACCCTCGACCGCGTAAAAAAACAGGGCGGGAGCGACGAACAGGCACAGCATGAAGCGGTGACCGAAACGGCTGCCGCGCTGGGCTTTATCTCTGCCATCGGTGCGGTAGGCGGGTTCTTTATTCCCAAAGCCTTTGGCACATCCCTGGCGATGACCGGATCCCCAGTGGGCGCCATGAAAGTCTTCCTCGTGTTTTACATCGTCTGCGTGCTCGTCACCTGGCTGGTGTACGGCCGCAAATCCTCACAAAAATAATAACTACATCTTCGCCGGAGCGTGATGCCTCACCCTCCGGCCATGCTATCGAAGCAGGAGAAATGTCATGAGCAAACTGTTGGACCGCTTCCGTTACTTCAAAACAAAAGGCGACAGTTTCGCCGATGGGCACGGGCAGGTGTACCACACCAACCGCGACTGGGAGGACAGCTACCGTCAACGCTGGCAGTTCGATAAAATTGTGCGATCCACCCACGGCGTTAACTGCACCGGCTCCTGTAGCTGGAAGATTTATGTCAAAAATGGCCTGGTGACCTGGGAAACCCAGCAGACCGACTACCCGCGTACCCGCCCTGACCTGCCTAACCACGAACCACGCGGCTGCCCGCGCGGCGCAAGCTACTCCTGGTATCTCTACAGCGCCAACCGCCTGAAATACCCGCTGGTGCGCCGTCGGCTGATCGAACTCTGGCGCGAGGCGCTGGCGCAGCATACCGATCCGGTGCTGGCCTGGGACGCCATTCAGAACGATCCGCAGAAAGCGCAGAGCTACAGGAAGGCGCGCGGTAAAGGCGGTTTTATCCGCTCAAACTGGAAAGAGCTTAACCAGCTGATTGCTGCCGCCAACGTCTGGACCATCAAAAACTACGGCCCGGATCGGGTAGCCGGTTTTTCCCCCATCCCGGCCATGTCGATGGTCTCTTATGCCGCCGGTACGCGCTATCTCTCCCTGCTCGGCGGCACCTGCCTGAGCTTCTATGACTGGTATTGCGATCTGCCTCCGGCGTCGCCGATGACCTGGGGCGAACAGACCGACGTGCCGGAATCGGCGGACTGGTACAACTCCAGCTATATCATTGCCTGGGGCTCGAACGTGCCGCAGACGCGCACCCCGGACGCCCACTTCTTTACCGAAGTGCGTTACAAAGGCACCAAGACCGTCGCCATTACGCCGGACTTCTCGGAGGTGGCAAAGCTCAGCGACCAATGGCTGGCCCCCAAACAGGGTACCGACAGTGCCCTTGCCATGGCGATGGGGCATGTGATCCTCAAAGAGTTCCACCTTGATAACCCGAGTGATTACTTCCTTAACTATTGCCGCCGCTACACCGACATGCCGATGCTGGTTCTGCTGGATGAACAGGCTGACGGTCGCGTGGTGCCGGGCCGCATGCTGCGCGCGTCGGATCTGGCCGACGGGCTGGGTGAAACCAATAATCCGGAGTGGAAAACCATCGCCTTTGACGTGGCCGGAAATCTGGTGGCGCCGAATGGTTCCATCGGCTTCCGCTGGGGTGAAAAAGGCAAATGGAACCTGGAGTCGCTGGCCGCGGGACAGGAAACCGAGCTGACGCTTTCCCTGCTCATCACCCACGACAGCGTGGCAGACGTGGCCTTCCCTTACTTCGGGGGCAACGAGAACCCGCATTTCCGCAGCGTGAAGCAGGAGCCGGTGCTGACGCGCCGAGTACCGAGTAAAACCCTGACGCTGGCCGACGGCAGCCAGAGACGCGTGGTTAGCGTGTACGATCTGGTGCTCGCAAACTACGGCCTCGATCGCGGTCTGGAAGACAGTAACGCGGCGACAAACTACGCCGAGATAAAAGCCTACACCCCGGCCTGGGGCGAACAAATTACCGGCGTCCCCGCTTATCTGATAGAAAAAATCGCCCGTGAATTTGCCGACACGGCGCATAAGACCCACGGACGGTCGATGATCATTCTCGGGGCCGGTGTGAACCACTGGTACCACATGGACATGAACTACCGCGGGATGATTAACATGCTGGTCTTCTGCGGCTGCGTCGGGCAGAGCGGCGGCGGCTGGTCGCACTATGTCGGCCAGGAAAAGCTGCGCCCGCAAACCGGCTGG
>NZ_QFRV01000005.1:0-104966 GCF_004136805.1 Enterobacter cloacae complex sp. GF14B | reverse complement strand
CTGGCGCGTCAGGAGATGCTGGGCGCGCCGCCGGTGCTGCTGGTGAATCATGCGCTGCGTCCGCTGCTGTCGCGCTTCCTGCGCCGGAGCCTGAACCAGCTGGTGGTGCTGTCGAATATGGAGCTGTCCGATAACCGCAATATTCGCATGACGGCGACCATAGGAGGGAAATAATGCGGAAGTGGCTGGGGATCTTACTTTTCCCGCTGGCGGCGCAGGCCGCAGGCGAGGGGGCATGGCAGGCCAGCAGTATAGGCTTAACGCTCAACCATCGCGGGGAGTCGATCTCCTCCCGTCCGTTGTCTGCCTCTGAGCCCGTGTCCGGGCAGATGACGCTGGTGGCCTGGAATTACACCCTGACGGGACCCACACCAGCCGGGTTGCGGGTGCGTCTGTGCTCGCTGACCCGCTGCGCGGAAATCGAGGGACAAAGTGGCACCACCCAGGCCTTCAACGGGGTGTCTGCTCAGGAGCCTTTACGCTTTATCTGGGAAGTGCCAGGCGGTGGACGTCTGATCCCGGCGCTGAAAGTTCAGCGCAACGAGGTGCTCGTCAACTACCGCTAACTGCCTGCCTTTTCACCAGTCTTCAGGCATTTCTGAAGGCTGGCTCGCAAAATTGACCTTCCCTTTTGATACAAAAGAAACGCTGTTTTATAAATCAGTGACACGCGTATTGACACTCTTTGCATTTTTGCCATTCACCCCTTTGTGATGGCAGAAACAGAAAGGTATCAACAGGTCGATACTTTTACTGTAGCCGTGTAAAAACTCCCGGACGAGGTTTGCTTACAGGGAGTCTCCCAAAACTGATTAGGGTTGACGGCAATGAAAACACGTAAAATTGGACTCGCAAATTATCTTGCTTACGGGTCAGGGGACTTCCTCGGGGCGGGAACCACCGCCCTGACGGCCGCCTGGCTTTTGTATTTTTATACCACCTTCTGTGGACTCACACCGATTGAAGCAACCTTTATCTTCGCCGCCGCAAGGGTGCTGGATGCGGTTGTCAGCCCGTTAATGGGCTTTTTAACCGATAACTTTGGCACCACCTGGCTGGGCAAGCGTTTTGGCCGTCGTAAGTTCTTCATCCTGCTCGGTATTCCCTGTGTTTTCAGCTACTCGCTGATGTGGGTAGGGGACATGAGTTTCTGGTACTACCTGCTGACCTATCTGATCTTTGATATCGTCTACACCATGATCCTGGTGCCATACGAAACGCTGGTGCCGGAGATGACGGACGATTTCAAACAGAAAACCAAATTCTCCGGGGCGCGTATCTCTATGGCGCAGATGTCCGCTATTCTGGCTTCCTTCCTCCCGGGGATCCTGCTCACGCATTTCGGCAAAGACAACGCGATCTCCTTCTTCTATGCAAGCCTGGTCTTCTCCGTACTCTGCGCACTGATGCTTACGTTCGTCTGGTTCTTTACCTGGGAGCGCCCGCGGGAAGAGTGGTCTGAAGCGGCCCTGCGTGCCGAAGAAGAGAAGAAAAAGCTGACCCTGGGGCAGAGCCTGAATCGCCTTTTTGTTGAATTAAGTTCGACGCTGCGTATCAAGATTTTCCGCCAGCATCTGGGGATGTACCTTGGCGGCTACATCGCACAGGACGTCTTTAATGCCGTGTTTACCTATTACGTGGTATTTGTGCTGATGCAGGAGGCGTCAATGGCGTCCAACCTGCTGGGCACGATGGCCATCTTCCAGTTCCTCGCCGTGATCGGCATGATCCCGCTGTGCATTCGCTTCGGACCTGCGCCGTCTTACCGCATGGTGGTCGTGCTGTTTGGCCTGGCCTCGCTCTCTTACGCGGTGCTTTATTACGCGGGCCTGAGCGACGTTTACGCTCTGCTGCTGCTGATCTCTGCGGTTGCCGGTCTTGGTCGCGGGGGGATCAACTACGTACCGTGGAATACCTACACCTACATTGCTGACGTGGACGAAGTGATCACCGGTCAGCGTCGCGAAGGGATCTTCGCGGGCATCATGACGCTGACCCGTAAAGCGTCCCAGGCCGGTGCGGTAATGCTGGTGGGGATCGTGATGCAGATGTCTGGCTTTGTCAGCGGTCAAAAAGTGCAGCCTGCGGAAGTGAGCCACACCATTCTGATGATCCTGAGCGTTGGCACCATTCTGGTACTGTTCTGCGGCTTCCTGGTCTCCCTGCGCTTCAAACTCAATTTGCAGACCCACAGCACCCTGCGTGAAGAGACCGCGAAAATGCGCGAGTCCGGCCATGCGATGCCGGAGGCGGCGACCCCGCAGGCCCGCGCCACCGTGGAGATGCTGGCCGGTATGCCGTATGAATCCCTGTGGGGCAACAACAATATCGGTTATCTGAATCGCAATAAGCCGGCGGCCCCTTCGCTGAAGGATCGCGCGGTACTGAATTCGACATACAACAGAGGTTAAGATGATGAAAGTTTGGCCTGTCAAACATAGCCCGTTACTGCGTCAGCCTGAGCGCTTTATCGCCAGGGATGAGCTGAAATCGCTGATTCAAAAGGTGACGCATAACCTGGTCAATATCCACGACAAAACGGGTGAGTTTTTGCTGCGGCTGGACGACGGGCGCGTGATCGACACCAAAGGCTGGGCCGGATGGGAATGGACCCACGGCGTCGGTTTATACGGTATCTGGCAGTATTACTGCCAGACCGGTGACGAAGGTATGCGCGAGATTATCGACAGCTGGTTTACTGACCGTTTCGCTGAAGGCGCAACCACCAAAAACGTGAATACCATGTCGCCGTTCCTGACGCTGGCGTATCGCTACGAAGAGACCAAAAACCCGGCCTGGCTGCCGTGGCTGGAAAGCTGGGCGGAATGGGCGATGAATGAGATGCCGCGCACCGAACATGGTGGCATGCAGCACATCACCCTGGCGGAAGAGAACCATCAGCAAATGTGGGATGACACGCTGATGATGACGGTGCTGCCGCTGGCGAAAATCGGCAAGCTGCTGAACAAGCCGGAGTACGTCGAGGAGGCGATCTATCAGTTCCTGCTCCACGTACAGAACCTGATGGATCGGGAGACGGGGCTGTGGTTCCACGGCTGGAATTACGACGGCAATCACAACTTTGCCCGGGCCCGCTGGGCGCGCGGCAACAGCTGGCTGACCATCGTGATCCCGGATTTCCTCGAGCTGGTGGATCTGCCGGAAAACAACGCCGTTCGTCGCTATCTGGTGCAGGTACTGAACGCGCAGATCGCCGCACTGGCAAAATGTCAGGACGAGAGTGGCTTGTGGCATACGCTGCTGGACGATCCTGAATCTTATCTGGAGGCGTCGGCCACGGCAGGGTTTGCCTACGGCATTCTGAAAGCCGTGCGCAAGCGTTATGTCGGCGCAGAGTACGCAGAGGTGGCGGAGAAAGCGATTCGCGGTATCGTGAAAAACATCTCGCCGGAAGGGGAGCTGCTGCAAACCTCGTTCGGGACCGGGATGGGAAGCGATCTTGAGTTTTATCGCCAGATACCGCTCACGTCGATGCCGTACGGGCAGGCGATGGCGATACTGTGCCTGACGGAGTATTTGCGGAAGTATTTCTGATAATAAAAAACCCGGCGCTTGCCGGGTTTATTTTTTACATACGCTCTACGGTTTCGATACCCAGAGTATCCAGACCGAGCTTCAGGGTCTTCGCCGTCAGCTGCGCGAGCTTCAGGCGGCTGTGGCGCACCGCTTCGCTCTCGGCAGAGAGGATAGGGCAGTGTTCGTAGAAGCCAGAGAACAGACCGGCCAGATCGTACAGGTAAGCACACATAACGTGCGGCGTACCGTCACGCGCGACCACGGAGAGCGTCTCTTCGAACTGAAGCAGGCGGGCAGCCAGCTGTGCTTCACGGTCTTCGGTAATAGACACCGTAGCATTCGCCAGCACGCTTTCGTCGATATTGGCTTTACGGAAGACGGAGAGTACGCGGGTATAAGCGTACTGCATGTATGGCGCCGTGTTGCCTTCAAACGCCAGCATGTTGTCCCAGTCGAAGATATAGTCGGTGGTACGGTTCTTGGAGAGATCCGCGTATTTCACCGCGCCAATTCCCACCGCGTTAGCAAGTTTCTCCAGCTCGTCAGCAGGCATGTCCGGGTTCTTCTCGGCCACCAGGCGACGCGCGCGTTCCAGCGCTTCATCCAGCAGATCGGAAAGCTTCACGGTGCCGCCCGCACGGGTTTTGAACGGCTTACCGTCTTTACCCAGCATCATGCCGAACATGTGATGTTCCAGCGGCACGGAATCCGGCACATAACCCGCTTTACGCACGATAGTCCACGCCTGCATCAGATGCTGATGCTGACGGGAGTCGATGTAATACAGCACGCGGTCCGCATGCAGGGTTTCGTAACGGTATTTCGCACAGGCGATGTCGGTGGTGGTGTAAAGATAGCCGCCATCCTTTTTCTGGACGATCACGCCCATCGGTTCGCCTTCCTTGTTTTTATACTCATCAAGGAACACCACCGTTGCGCCTTCGCTTTCCACCGCCAGATTTTTAGCTTTCAGGTCCGCCACAATGCCTGGCAGCATCGGGTTATACAGGCTTTCACCCATCACGTCGTCACGGGTCAGGGTCACGTTCAGACGATTATAGGTAAGCTGGTTCTGGGACATGGTAATGTCCACCAGCTTGCGCCACATCTCGAGGAAGTACGGGTCGCCACCTTGAAGTTTCACCACGTAGCTGCGCGCGCGCTCGGCGAAGGCTTCGTCTTCGTCATAGTGCTTTTTGGCTTCACGGTAGAAACCTTCCAGGTCTGCCAGCGCCATTTCGCCTGCGTTTTCCTGCTGCTGTTTTTCCAGATACGCGATCAGCATGCCGAACTGCGTGCCCCAGTCGCCTACGTGGTTAGCGCGGATCACCTTGTGACCAAGGAACTCCAGGGTACGCACTGCCGCGTCACCGATGATGGTGGAGCGCAGGTGACCGACGTGCATCTCTTTCGCCACGTTTGGCGCGGAGTAGTCAACCACCACGGTCTGCGCTTCTGGCTGAGCCACGCCCAGACGGTCAGATTTCAGCGCCGCGTCAACGTGGCTTGCCAGGAATGCAGGCTCAAGGAAAATGTTGATAAAGCCTGGACCGGCGATTTCGGTTTTGCTGGCGATGCCGGTGAGATCCAGATGCGTCAGTACCTGCTCAGCGAGCTGTCGCGGCGGCATGCCCAGTTTTTTAGCCACTGCCATCACGCCATTAGCCTGATAGTCGCCAAACTGTACTTTCGCTGACTGACGAACCTGTGGTTCGCAATCCGCAGGCGCACCTGCGGCAATCAGTGCCTGACTGACTTTTTCTGAGAGAAGAGCCTGAATATTCACCTGGATACCTTACGTTTTTGATGCGGGTAAAAAACACCCACGCCAGTTTAAGAATTTAGGGCGGGAGTATACTGCAAATGCCTTCGGGCGTCAGCCCTGCGGGGGGCGAAGATCGCTCAGAATCCAGGCGAAGACGGTATGCATAATCATGCAGTCGAAAAAACCGTGATTCTGCGGTTGGTCGACAGGGGGCAACAGAGTAAATTAGCGGCTTTGCTACACGAAACGAGACTGACCTATGGCGAACTGGCACACCATTGACGAACTGCATGATATTTCCGCAGATTTACCGCGCTTCACCCAGGCGTTCACAGAACTTGCCACCCGTCTCGGGCTGGATATCGCGCCGCTTGAGGCCGATCACATCTCTTTGCGCTGCCACCAGAATGCCACCGCCGAACGCTGGCGGCGTGGCTTTGAACAGTGCGGAGAACTGCTGTCGGAGAATATCATTAACGGTCGCCCGATCTGCCTGTTCAAACTTCATGCGCCGGTAACGGTGGCGCACTGGCAATTCACCGTTGTGGAACTGCCCTGGCCAGGAGAGAAGCGTTATCCGCACGAAGGCTGGGAGCATATCGAAATTGTTCTGCCTGGGGAGCCCGAGACGCTGAACGCCCGTGCGCTGACGCTGCTTTCCGACGAGGGGTTAAGCCAGCCGGGTATTTTCGTCAAAACCAGCTCGCCAAAAGGGGAGCGCGAACGCTTACCGAACCCTACGCTTGCCGTAACGGACGGCAACGTGACGGTGAAATTCCATCCCTGGACTATCGAGCAGATCATCGCCAGCGAAGCGTAAGCATTGTGAGCGTCGATCCAGACACCAATCGGGCAACGTGCCACGATGGTACGTTGAGTGAAATTTAAGGAGGATGACATGGCGCTGCTGGAAATTTGTTGTTACAGCGTGGAGTGTGCCGTCACTGCGCAACGGCACGGGGCCGATCGCATCGAGCTTTGCGCGGCACCGAAAGAAGGAGGATTAACCCCGTCCTCTGGCGTGCTGAAATCAGCCCGTCAGGCCATCACTATTCCGGTGCACCCGATTATTCGCCCGCGCGGCGGTGATTTTTGTTATACGGCGGGTGAGTTCAGTGCCATGCTTGAGGATATCGCCCTCGTCCGTGATTTAGGTTTTCCGGGGCTGGTGATCGGTGTACTGGACGAAGACGGCAACATCGATCTTCCGCGTATGCGTCAGGTCATGCGCGCCGCCCGGGGGATGGCGGTCACTTTTCATCGTGCGTTCGATATGTGTCAGGATCCGATACAAGCCTTTGATACGCTGGCAGAACTGGGCGTGGCGCGCGTTCTGACGTCGGGCCAGCAGTCCTCGGCTGAAAAAGGACTGAAATTAATTACGGAACTAAAAGCACATTCCGGTGTTCCAATAATCATGGCGGGCGCAGGAGTACGCGCCAGCAATCTGGAACTGTTTTTAAACGCAGAGGTGGAAGAGCTGCACAGCTCAGCGGGTAAATGGATACCTTCACCCATGCGTTATCGCAATACAGGGTTGTCAATGTCGACGGATGCTGAAGCGGATGAGTACTCGCGCTACGGTGTGGATGGAGAGTCGGTTGCGGTAATGAAATCGTTGATTGAACGTCATCACGTGTAGCAACGTACCGATTTTTACCGCGCATCATGTCGCCCAATATGATGCTTGCTTGTACCAGGCCCCTGCAAATTACACAGGGGCCTTTTTTTCTCCTTCATATTTCAAGCCGCAGCCGCGTTGGCCGCCTCGCTCACCCCGGTCACTTACTGATGTAAGCTCCCGGGGATTCGCTGCGTTGCCGCCTTGCTGCAACTTGAACTATTTTGGAGAAAACGTGCGACGCGTAGGCCGGGTAAGGCGCAGCCGCCACCCGGCACAAACTACGGCTTCGTCGCAATCAATACCGCACGCATCGGGGCCGGATAGCCTTCGATGGTTTTACTGTGATCGTCCGGGTCGAGGAATTGCTCCAGCGATTCGGTGATCATCCAGTCGGTGCGACGCTGTTCTTCAATCGACGTCACGCACACATCGGCGATGCGTACATCGACAAACCCACATTTCTCCAGCCAGTTCTTCAGCGCCAGCGCGGAAGGGATGAAGTAAACGTTGCGCATCTGCGCATAGCGATCGCCCGGCACCAGAACGGCATGTTCATCGCCTTCGATAACCAACGTTTCGAGCACCAGTTCGCCGCCGCTGACCAGCTGATCTTTCAATTGCCAGAGATGCTCCAGCGGGGAACGACGGTGGTACAGCACGCCCATCGAGAAAACGGTATCAAAGGCTTTCAGGGCCGGGAGTTGCTCGATACCCAGCGGCAACAGGTGCGCACGCTGGTCGTTACCCAACAGCTTACGCACCGCTTCAAACTGGCACAGGAACAGCTGCATCGGATCGATACCGATGACCAGATGCGCGCCTGCGCCGATCATGCGCCACATGTGATAGCCGCTACCGCAGCCCACGTCCAGAATGGTGCGCCCGGTCAGGTCGGATAAATGCGGCAGAACGCGATCCCACTTCCAGTCGGAGCGCCACTCGGTGTTGATGTTTACGCCGTAAAGTGAAAACGGCCCTTTGCGCCACGGCATCAGGTTGCGCATCAGCGTTTCGATGCGGTTGATCTGCCCGGCCGGGAGCGGCTCTTCGCTCTCCGCCGTCACGCTGTGCAGTAAATCCAGACGATGAGGCGTCAGTTCAGGCAGAAACTCCACGGCGTTGGACCACTGCTTCAACAGACCATGCTGCTGATCGCGCTGCCAGGTGGCAATTTGCGCAGGCAGGGTTTCCAGCCAGTGGGAAAGATGGTTTTTGGCAATCAGCTGATAGAAATTACCGAACTCGATCATGCTGCGTCTCCGGCTTTCAGCGCCACCAGAGAACCAAAGTTAAAGCACTGGAACCACAGTTCGCTGTGTTCAAATCCGGCTTTGCGCAGGCGCGCTTTGTGGGTTTCTACGGAATCCGTCAGCATGACGTTTTCAAGCATGCTGCGCTTCTGGCTGATCTCCAGCTCGCTGTAGCCATTTGCACGCTTGAAATCATGGTGCATGTTGAACAGCAGTTCGCCCACGCTGGCATCTTCAAAGCTGAATTTCTCAGATAACACCAGCGCGCCGCCCGGGTTCAGGCCTTGATAAATTTTATCCAGCAACCGCTGACGATCGTCCGGCACCAGGAACTGAAGGGTAAAGTTCAGGACCACCATCGAGGCGTTCTGGATGTCGATATCGCGGATATCGCCTTCTACCACCTCCACAGGCGTAGGGGCTTTATACGCGTCAATGTGGCGACGGCAGCGTTCGACCATGGCCGGTGAGTTATCGACAGCCACAATCTTGCAGCCTTCGTGATGAACGTTACGACGAATGGACAGCGTTGCCGCTCCCAGCGAACAGCCCAGGTCATAGACCTGCGTGCCGGGTTGAACAAAACGCTCCGCCAGCATGCCGATCATGGAGATAATATTGGAATAACCGGGAACAGAGCGCTGGATCATATCCGGGAAGACTTCGGCTACCCGTTCATCAAAGGTCCAGTCGCCCAGGCTGGCGATAGGCGCGGAAAAAAGCGTGTCGCGATCTGACATAACGTAAAAATCCGGGAAAAATAAAGGGGCATATTGTGCGCTAATGGAAGGAGAAAACCAACTCCCACGGCATATACCAAAGGTTAGCCAGCACCATCAGCAAAAGCGAGCACCAGGTCGCGCTCATGCCGGAACGACGCCAGCGGATCAGGCGATGGTGAAAACCATAATAATGCATCAAACGCCCTGCTATCAGCAGCAGCCCGCAGACGTGCACCATCCAGGTTTCAGCGCCATCCATCTCCATTAACAGCAGTAAAATTAACGCGACGGGAATGTACTCGACCGCGTTGCCGTGGATCCGGATTGCGCTTTGCAGCTCAGAAAAGCCCCCGTCACCGTACGAGACGCGGTACTGCATTCTCAGGCGCACAACATCAAATGAAAACTTAATCAGCAGTAATGCACCTAACACCGCATACAGCGCGCTGACCATACTAACTCCCTGTTTTTGGCAGATGGCACGTCTCTATGATAGGGGGTGATTTCAGAAAAGAGAAGATTGTTGTGGGATGGACGGCGCGGGGCCAACCGACGGAACCGCCTGCTGCAAGGCCTGCCAGAGAGCATCGACCAGTTCAGGCGCCTGTGCGATATCCGGCGTATGTAAAAAAAGGTACGGCGTGGTGGTGTGCTCCCATTTCGCCAGCGTTTGCAGCCAGACGGCGAACATCTCCTCATTTTGCTGCATGTTATCGCTGCCGATAAACCGGACCATCGGGTTCTGCGCCGTTACGATCGCATGGACGGGCACTTTCGGTTTTTTGCGCTGGGCATCAACAACGGCTTCGCTGTGCGGGATTGCGCTGTGCACGGGGCGGCTGTCGAGGATCACGCGGTTGACCGATCGTTCATGCAGGCCGCGATTGAGCGCTTTCTCCGCGTCGCCTTTGGCAAAGAATTCCGGATGCCTCACTTCTACGCCGTAGGTGAAATCAAGTGGCAGGGCCTCGAGAAACTGCCAGAGGGCGGGCAGGTCGCGTGGGCCAAACGTGGCGGGAAGCTGGAGCCAGTACTGGCCAATACGGTTGGCCAGAGGCGACATCCGGGTGAAAAACTCGTGGGTTAAATCATCGCAGTTGCGCAGCGCGGCGTTGTGGGAGATGGTCGCCGGGAATTTAAAGCAAAAGCGGAAGTCGTCGGTGGTTTGCTCGCGCCAGCGTTCGACGATCTCCGCGCGGGGCAGAGCGTACAGCGTGGTATTGCCCTCCACGCAGTTAAAGTGTCGGGCATACTCTTCAAGGCTGGTAATACCCAGGCGCACCCATTTCGGGTGCGACCACTGGGGCAGGCCCACGTACATCATAGCGCGCTGAGGATCTCATCCGTGCTGCGCACGCGACCGATACGCGGGAAGATATGGGTCATGCTGCCCTGGTGCTGATCCGCAGAGGCTGCGCTGCACGCATCTTCCGCGATCACCAGGTTAAAGCCCAGCTCCCAGGCGTTACGGGCGGTGGATTCCACACCAATGTTGGTGGAGATCCCGCACAGAATAATCGTGTCGATCCCGCGACGGCGCAGCTGGAGCTCCAGGTCGGTGCCGTAGAATGCGCCCCACTGGCGTTTGGTGACTTCTATATCGCTGTCGCGTTTACCGAGCGAGACAGGATATGTCCACCAGTTGTCCGGCAGCGCCTGCGCCGGGGCCTGAGCATCAACCGGCTGTTTTAACGCTTCGGCGAAATCAGCGGACCAGCCGACGCGCACCATAACAACAGGCGAGCCGCTGGCGCGGCATTTTTCTGCCAGGCGCGCAGCGCGGCTGACCACATCGTCAGCGGTGTGCGGACCACCGGCAAAAGGCAGAATGCCTTCCTGTAAATCAATGACCACAAGGGCGGTTTTGGTGGCATCAAGTGTAAACATCGTCGCTCCCGTCAAATGATTGCTTTTCTACACCTTACGACGTGATGGCCTGTTATCGGTCGGATAATTTTGTTAATTTTTGTGAGAATAGGCAATAAGAGTTCAGCAAACGCGCGTCAGGCCGTGCTTCGCTCTTATCGTGCGGCAGAATTTCCAGTATAATAGCCGCCTTTTTTCATCCAGTTGTGACATACAGAAAGCTGCGACATCGTAGCCTGCGAGACAGGCGACAATCAGCCTGCGGCTAATTAAGGGATATCTCATGCGTACAGAATATTGCGGGCAGCTGCGTCAGTCCCACGTCGGGCAGCAGGTCACCCTGTGTGGTTGGGTCAATCGTCGTCGCGATCTTGGTAGCCTTATCTTTATTGATATGCGTGACCGCGAAGGTATCGTTCAGGTGTTCTTCGATCCGGATCGCGCTGATGCGTTGAAGCTGGCTTCTGAGCTGCGCAATGAGTTCTGCATTCAGGTGACGGGCACCGTGCGTGCGCGTGACGAGAAAAACGTCAACGCCGACATGGCGACCGGCGCTATCGAAGTGCTGGCGTCCGATCTGACGATCATCAACCGCGCGGAAGCGTTGCCGCTGGACTCCAACCACGTCAACACCGAAGAAGCGCGTCTGAAATACCGCTACCTGGATCTGCGTCGTCCGGAAATGGCTCAGCGCCTGAAAACCCGTGCGAAAATCACCAGCCTGGTGCGCCGTTTTATGGATGACCACGGTTTCCTTGATATCGAAACCCCGATGCTGACCAAAGCCACGCCGGAAGGCGCGCGCGATTACCTGGTGCCATCCCGCGTCCATAAAGGCAAATTCTATGCGCTGCCGCAGTCTCCACAGCTGTTCAAACAGCTGCTGATGATGTCTGGCTTCGATCGCTACTATCAGATCGTGAAATGCTTCCGCGACGAAGACCTGCGCGCTGACCGTCAGCCAGAATTTACCCAGATCGATGTGGAAACCTCCTTCATGACCGCTGAGCAGGTGCGTGAAGTGATGGAAGCCCTGGTGCGTAGCCTGTGGAACGACGTGAAAGGCGTCGAACTGGGCGATTTCCCAATCATGACCTTCGCGGAAGCCGAGCGTCGCTACGGCTCCGACAAACCAGACCTGCGTAACCCGATGGAGCTGGTGGACGTGGCAGACCTGGTGAAAGCCGTTGAGTTCGCGGTCTTTGCTGGCCCGGCTAACGATCCGAAAGGCCGCGTGGCGGCACTGCGCGTGCCGGGCGGAGCGGCTCTGAGCCGTAAGCAGATCGACGACTACGGCATCTTCATCAAGATCTACGGCGCGAAAGGTCTGGCCTATATTAAAGTGACCGAGCGTGCGAAAGGTCTGGAAGGTATCACCAGCCCGGTTGCGAAATTCCTGAACGCGGACATCGTGGAAGCGATCCTGGAGCGCACCGGCGCGCAGGACGGCGACATGATCTTCTTCGGCGCAGACAACAAGAAAGTGGTTGCGGATGCGATGGGCGCGCTGCGTCTGAAGCTCGGCAAAGACCTGAACCTGACCGACGAAAGCAAATGGGCGCCGCTGTGGGTTATCGACTTCCCAATGTTTGAAGACGACGGTGAAGGTGGCCTGACCGCGATGCACCACCCGTTCACCTCGCCAAAAGACATGACGCCGGCAGAGCTGAAGGCAGCACCGGAAGACGCAGTGGCAAACGCCTACGATATGGTCATCAACGGCTACGAAGTGGGCGGTGGTTCCGTGCGTATTCACAGCGGTGAAATGCAGCAGACCGTGTTCGGCATCCTGGGCATCAACGAACAGGAGCAGCGCGAGAAGTTCGGCTTCCTGCTGGACGCGCTGAAATACGGTACGCCTCCGCACGCGGGTCTGGCTTTCGGTCTTGACCGTCTGACCATGCTGCTGACCGGCACCGATAACATCCGTGATGTGATCGCCTTCCCGAAAACCACTGCCGCCGCGTGTCTGATGACCGAAGCGCCAAGCTTTGCCAACCCGGCCGCACTGGCTGAGCTGGGCATTGAGGTGGTGAAGAAGGAAGAGAAAAACTGATATGGCATATAAGCGTCCCGTTTCGGTTCTGGTGGTCATTTATGCAGAAGACACGAAGCGGGTGCTGATGTTGCAGCGGCGCGACGATCCGGATTTCTGGCAGTCGGTTACCGGCAGCCTGGAAGAGGGGGAGACCGCACCGCAGGCCGCCGCGCGTGAAGTAAAGGAAGAGGTCGCCATTGATGTTGCTTACGAGCAACTGACCCTGAAGGACTGTCAGCGCACGGTGGAGTTTGAAATTTTTAGCCATTTACGTCATCGCTATGCACCGGGAATTGAGCGCAATACGGAATCATGGTTCTGCCTTGCGCTTCCCCATGAGCGGGAGATCGTGTTCACGGAACACCTGACCTACCGCTGGGTGGATGCGGCGGATGCCGCCGCACTGACCAAGTCGTGGAGCAACCGGCAGGCGATTGAAGAATTTGTAATTAACGCTGCCTGAGAAGGCGCGATTTTTGGAGAACTTTTTATGGCAGGTCATAGTAAGTGGGCCAACACCAAACACCGCAAAGCGGCACAGGATGCCAAACGCGGTAAAATCTTTACCAAAATCATTCGTGAGCTGGTGACAGCGGCGCGTCTGGGCGGCGGCGATCCGGCCTCTAATCCACGTCTGCGCGCAGCGGTGGATAAAGCCCTGTCCAACAACATGACGCGTGACACCCTGAACCGTGCAATCGCACGTGGCGTGGGCGGTGATGAAGACGCGAACATGGAAACCATCATTTATGAAGGTTACGGTCCTGGCGGTACGGCGGTGATGGTTGAGTGTCTGTCCGACAACCGTAACCGTACCGTTGCGGAAGTGCGCCACGCGTTCACCAAAACCGGCGGCAACCTGGGCACTGACGGTTCTGTAGCGTACCTGTTCAGCAAAAAAGGCGTCATCTCCTTCGAGAAAGGCGACGAAGATGCGATCATGGAAGCGGCGCTGGAAGCCGGTGCGGAAGACGTGGTGACCTACGACGACGGCGCTATTGATGTTTACACCGCATGGGAAGAGATGGGTGCCGTGCGCGATGCGCTGGAAGCGGCTGGCCTGAAGGCGGATAACGCTGAAGTCTCCATGATCCCGTCTACCAAAGCGGACATGGATGCGGAAACCGCACCGAAACTGCTGCGTCTGATCGACATGCTCGAAGACTGCGACGACGTACAGGAAGTGTACCACAACGGTGAAATCTCTGATGAGGTTGCAGCGACTCTCTGATGAGAGCGTGTAGATCCGTTACAGGAGACGCGTGATGTCGATTATCCTCGGGATTGACCCAGGCTCACGCGTCACCGGGTATGGCGTTATCCGTCAGGTGGGACGCCAGTTAACCTACCTCGGCAGTGGGTGTATTCGCACCAAAGTGGACGATCTGCCGTCGCGCCTGAAGCTCATCTATGCGGGCGTGTCGGAGATCATCACTCAGTTTCAGCCGGACTATTTCGCCATCGAGCAGGTCTTTATGGCGAAAAACGCTGACTCGGCGTTAAAGCTCGGTCAGGCGCGCGGCGTGGCGATTGTTGCCGCCGTGAACCAGGAGCTGCCGGTGTTCGAGTATGCGGCCCGTCAGGTTAAGCAGACGGTGGTGGGCATTGGTAGCGCGGAGAAAAGCCAGGTGCAGCACATGGTGCGTACCCTGCTGAAGCTCCCTGCGAACCCGCAGGCCGACGCCGCGGATGCGCTGGCCATTGCGATTACCCACTGTCACGTCAGCCAGAATGCGATGCAAATGAGCGAGTCGCGGCTCAATCTGGCGCGAGGCAGGTTACGATAATGACAAATCAGGCTGGATGTTTATCCAGCCTTTTTTTATTATGTCGGCAGATAATTTCTTCCAGAACGCAGGAGCGTCACGTGATAGGCAGACTCAGAGGCATCATCATTGAAAAACAACCCCCGTTAGTGCTGCTGGAAGTGGGTGGCGTGGGCTATGAAGTCCATATGCCGATGACCTGCTTCTACGAGCTTCCGGAGGCGGGCAAAGAGGCGGTTGTCTTTACCCAGTTTGTGGTGCGTGAAGACGCTCAGCTGCTGTACGGATTCAATAACAAACAGGAACGCACCCTGTTCCGCGAATTGATCAAAACCAACGGCGTCGGGCCGAAGCTGGCGCTTGCGATTCTGTCCGGTATGTCAGCGCCACAGTTTGTGAACGCCGTTGAGCGTGAAGATCCGGCTGCGTTAATTAAACTTCCGGGCATCGGGAAGAAAACTGCCGAGCGTTTAATTGTCGAGATGAAGGACCGCTTTAAAGGTCTGCATGGCGATCTGTTCACGCCGGCAGCCGATCTGGTGCTGACTTCCCCGGGCGCGCCTGCATCGGATGATGATGCCGAGCAGGAAGCGGTTGCCGCGCTGGTGGCGCTGGGCTATAAACCTCAGGAGGCCAGCCGGATGGTGAGCAAAATTGCTAAACCGGATGCCAGCAGTGAAACCCTGATTCGTGAAGCGCTGCGCGCTGCATTGTGAGGTAAAGGATGATTGAAGCAGACCGCCTGGTATCGGCAGGCACCATTCAGCCAGATGACGTGGTGGATCGCGCGATCCGTCCCAAACTGCTGGATGAGTATATCGGCCAGCCGCAGGTTCGTTCTCAGATGGAGATTTTCATCCAGGCGGCAAAGCTGCGCGGCGATGCGCTCGATCACCTGCTGATTTTTGGTCCGCCGGGGTTAGGTAAAACCACCCTGGCGAATATCGTCGCCAACGAAATGGGCGTTAACCTGCGTACCACTTCCGGCCCGGTACTGGAGAAAGCAGGGGACCTGGCGGCGATGCTGACTAACCTCGAACCGCATGACGTGCTGTTTATCGACGAGATCCACCGTCTTTCTCCGGTGGTGGAGGAAGTGCTCTATCCGGCAATGGAGGATTACCAGCTGGATATCATGATCGGTGAAGGTCCGGCCGCGCGCTCGATCAAAATCGATCTGCCACCGTTTACCCTGATTGGCGCCACGACCCGTGCCGGCTCGCTGACCTCTCCACTGCGTGACCGTTTTGGTATCGTGCAGCGTCTGGAGTTTTATCAGGTGCCCGACCTTCAGCATATTGTGGGGCGCAGCGCGCGCTACATGGGGCTGGATATGAGCGAAGAGGGGGCGTTTGAAGTGGCGAAGCGCTCCCGCGGTACGCCGCGTATCGCCAACCGCCTGCTGCGCCGGGTGCGTGACTTTGCCGAGGTGAAGCACGACGGCACTATATCGGCCGAGATCGCCGCCCAGGCGCTGGATATGCTGAACGTCGATGCTGAAGGTTTTGACTATATGGACCGTAAGCTGCTGCTGGCGGTGCTGGATAAGTTCTTTGGCGGGCCAGTAGGGCTGGATAACCTGGCGGCGGCAATTGGCGAAGAGCGTGAGACTATTGAAGATGTGCTGGAGCCGTATCTGATCCAGCAAGGCTTCTTGCAGCGTACCCCGCGCGGTCGTATGGCGACGGTGCGGGCGTGGAATCATTTCGGCATTACGCCGCCCGCGATGCCGTAAGTAGCGATAAATTCTAGCCCCGGTAAGCGAAGCGCCACCGGGGACATGCTGACTACTGCGCGGTCTTTTTCATCATACTGAAAATAAACAACACCGCCGCGCACAATACCACCGACGGCCCCGCTGGCGTGTCATAAAACGCCGAGAAGGTTAACCCGCCCGTCACCGCAATCATTCCGATAATCACCGCGATACCGGCCATTTGCTCCGGCGTACGCGCAAAACGGCGCGCCGTGGCGGCAGGGATTATCAGCAGCGACGTGATGATCAGCGCGCCGACAAACTTCATCGCCACACCGATGGTTAACGCCGTCACCAGCATCAACAGCAGCTTCACGCGCTGAAGCTTCACGCCGTCGACAAAGGCCAGATCCGGGCTGACGGTCATCGCCAGTAAACTCCGCCACTGCCACAGCAGGATCCCGAGCACCACCGCCACGCCAATGGCAATGGAAATGAGATCTTCGGGCGTGACGGCCAGCAGATCGCCAAACAGGTAGGCCATCAGATCTACGCGGATGTTTGACATCAGGCTCACTACCACCAGGCCCAGCGACAGGGCGCTGTGCGCCATAATGCCGAGCAGGGTATCAATTGCCAGGTGAGGGCGTTTTTCCAGCCAGACCAGACCGGCAGCCAGCAGCAGCGTGACGACAATCACCGCATAAAACGGGTTCACGTCCAGTAATAAACCAAACGCGACACCCAGCAATGAAGCATGGGCCAGCGTATCGCCGAAATAGGACATTCTGCGCCAGACGACAAACGAGCCGAGTGGACCCGCGGCGCAGGCAAGCATAATCCCGGCCAGCCAGCCGGGCAGTAACAGTTCAATCATGAGTGTCCATTTCCCCGACGCAGGACAATTCGTCCCTGTAAATCATGGCGGTGATTGTGATTATGGCGATAGATGCCCAGCTGTTCGGCGCCACGATGGCCAAACATGGAGATAAATTCGGGATGCATTGACACCACTTCCGGCGTGCCGGAACAACAAATGTGATGGTTCAGGCACAGCACTTCGTCGGTTTTGGCCATCACCAGATGCAGATCATGGGAGACCATCAGCACCGCGCAGTTAAGCTCCCGACGGAGCTGGTCAATCAGATCGTACAGCGCAACCTGACCGTTGACGTCAACACCCTGCGTCGGCTCGTCCAGGACCAGCAGCTGAGGGCTGCTGAGCAGGGCACGGGCAAGCAATACGCGCTGGGTTTCACCGCCCGACAGCTTTTGCAAGGGCGCCTCAACAAGATGTCCCGCCTGAACGCGTTTCAGCGCCGGGAGGATATCCGCTTTACGCGTACCGGGACGGAGGCGCAGGAAGCGGCTCACCGTCAGGGGCAGGGTGGCATCAAGATGTAATTTTTGCGGCACATAGCCGATACGCAATTTGTCTTCGCGGACGATAACACCTGCGTCAGGGGCTACCAGGCCTAATACGACGCGCACCAGCGTCGATTTGCCTGCACCGTTAGGGCCGAGCAGCGTGAGTATTTTGCCGGGCTTCAGATTCAGCGACACGTCAGAAAGGACGCGGCGCTGGCCGAATGAGACCGAAACATTTTCAAGAGAAACTAAAGTCGTCATGTCAATTTAAGCTTGCAGAAGTCATCGAATGTTATAATATCACATTCCACGCATTCATTACGATGATTAGTCGCATTATGTTACAGAAAAATACGCTTCTTTTCGCAGCTTTATCCGCTGCTCTTTGGGGTACAACAGCACAAGATGTTAACGCCGCTGTTGTCGCTTCGCTTAAACCGCTTGGATTTATCGCCTCTGCCATCGCGGACGGGATCACTGAGACACAGGTTCTGCTGCCTGACGGGGCTTCCGAGCATGATTATTCTCTGCGTCCATCTGATGTAAAACGCTTACAGAACGCGGACTTAGTCGTCTGGATTGGTCCTGAGATGGAAGCGTTCATGCAGAAGTCAGCCAGACAGCTTCCCGCTGAGAAACAGGTGACGATTGCCGGGCTGTCCGGCGTGAAACCGTTACTCATGAAAGGAGCTGAGGACGAGGGTGATGAGCATGACCACGACCATGCTCATGGTGAAAAAGGTGACGACCATCACCATCACGGTGAATACAACATGCATCTCTGGCTCTCCCCAGAGATAGCGCGGCTTACAGCGGTTGCAATCCACGACAAATTAGTGGAACTTATGCCGCAAAGTCGAATCAAACTCGACGCCAACCTGAAGGATTTTGAGGCTCAATTAGCCGCAACCGACAAACAGGTGGGTAACGAGCTCGCACCGCTTAAAGGAAAAGGGTACTTCGTTTTTCATGATGCCTACGGGTATTACGAGAAACATTACGGTCTGACCCCGCTGGGGCATTTTACCGTCAACCCTGAAATTCAGCCTGGTGCGCAGCGTTTACATGAAATCAGAACACAGTTGGTTGAGCAAAAAGCGACATGCGTTTTTGCTGAGCCACAGTTCAGGCCAGCGGTCGTAGAAGCCGTGGCCAGGGGAACATCCGTGCGCATGGGAACCCTTGACCCGCTAGGTACGAACATCCAGTTGAGCAAAGCGAGCTATTCGCAGTTCCTCAGCCAACTGGCGAATCAGTATGCGAGCTGCCTGAAAGGAGATTAACGAGGAAGTGAATACGTGCAACAGATAGCCCGCTCTGTCGCCCTGGCATTTAACAATCTGCCTCGACCCCACCGCGTTATGCTGGGGTCGCTTACAGTTCTCACATTAGCGGTCGCCGTCTGGCGGCCCTATGTTTACCACCCGAGTTCCGCCCCAATCATCAAAACCATCGAACTGGAGAAGAGCGAGATCCGCTCTCTGCTGCCCGAGGCCAGCGAGCCTATCGATCAGGCCGCTCAGGAAGATGAAGCGATTCCCCAGGATGAGCTGGATGACAAGATCCAGAATGAAGCTGGCATTCATGAATATGTTGTATCCACTGGCGATACGCTGAGCAGCGTCCTGAACCAGTACGGTATCGACATGGGCAACATCAGCCAGCTCGCCGCATCCGATAAAGAGCTGCGTAACCTGAAAATTGGTCAGCAACTTTCCTGGACCTTAACGCCCGACGGCGATCTGCAACGTTTGACCTGGGAGATGTCCCGTCGCGAAACCCGCACCTACGATCGCACTGCAAACGGTTTCAAAATGACCAGTGAATTGCAGCAGGGCGACTGGGTTAACAGCGTCATGAAAGGAACCGTCGGCGGCAGCTTTGTTTCCAGTGCACGCGATGCCGGCCTGACCAGCGCTGAAATCAGCTCGGTGATCAAAGCCATGCAGTGGCAGATGGATTTCCGCAAACTGAAAAAAGGCGATCAGTTCTCTGTCCTGATGTCCCGCGAAATGCTGGACGGTAAGCGCGAGCAGAGCCAGCTGGTGGGCGTTCGTCTGCGTTCAGACGGCAAAGACTACTACGCTATTCGCGCGGAAGACGGTAAGTTCTATGACCGCAGCGGTACGGGTCTGGCAAAAGGCTTCCTGCGTTTCCCAACGGCGAAACAGTTCCGCGTCTCCTCCAACTTTAACCCGCGTCGTCTGAACCCGGTAACGGGCCGCGTAGCGCCGCACCGTGGCGTTGACTTCGCTATGCCGCAGGGCACGCCAGTGCTGGCGGTAGGAGATGGTGAAGTGGTCATGGCGAAACGCAGCGGTGCTGCTGGCTATTACGTTGCTATTCGTCACGGTCGTACGTACACCACCCGCTACATGCACCTGCGTAAACTGCTGGTCAAACCGGGCCAGAAGGTGAAACGTGGCGATCGCATCGCGCTGTCCGGTAACACCGGCCGGTCGACGGGGCCGCACCTGCACTATGAAGTGTGGATCAACCAGCAGGCGGTTAACCCGCTGACGGCGAAACTGCCGCGCACCGAAGGGCTGACCGGGAAAGATCGCAAAGATTACCTGGCGCAGGTGAAAGAGGTGATGCCGCAGCTTCGCTTCGACTAAGCTCTCCTGATTTAAAAAGCCGGCGTCAGTATGCGCCGGCTTTTTCTTTTGTGCGCGGGCGGCAGCCTCGCTACACTATCCGCATATATTTTTGCGTCACCAGACCCTGGAACCCGCATGGAAACCAAAAAAAACAATATTGAATACATTCCCGAGTTTGAAAAATCTTTTCGCCACCCGCGTAACTGGGGCGCCTGGATTGGCGTATATGCGTTTGCTGGCATGGCGTTGCTACCTGCTTCCCTTCGCGATCCGGTGCTCGGTAAAGTGGGGCGCCTGGCAGGGCGCTTGGGTAAAAGCGCGCGCCGACGCGCGCAAATAAACCTGTTGTACTGTTTCCCGGATAAAAGCGACGCCGAACGCGAAGCAATCATTGATGACATGTATACCACCGCGCCGCAGGCGATGGCGATGATGGCGGAACTGGCGCTGAAAGGGCCGGAGAAGATCGTCGAACGCGTTGACTGGAAAGGGCTGGAGATCATCGACGAGATGCGTCGCAATGATGAAAAGGTGATTTTCCTGGTGCCGCACGGCTGGGGGGTCGACATTCCGGCGATGTTAATGGCGTCGCAGGGCCAGAAAATGGCGGCGATGTTCCATAATCAGGGAAACAAAATCTACGATTTCGTCTGGAATACCGTGCGCCGTCGCTTTGGCGGACGCTTGCACGCCCGAAACGATGGCATTAAGCCTTTCATTCAGTCGGTACGTCAGGGTTACTGGGGCTACTATCTGCCCGATCAGGACCACGGTCCTGAGCACAGCGAGTTTGTCGATTTCTTCGCAACCTATAAAGCCACGCTACCTGCGATTGGTCGCCTGATGAAAGTCTGCCGCGCCCGCGTGATCCCACTGTTCCCGGCTTATGACGGTAAAACGCATCGCCTGAGCATTGAGGTACGTCCGCCGATGGACGATCTGCTGACCGCAGACGATCACACCATCGCACGCCGCATGAATGAAGAGGTGGAAGTGCTGGTGGGGCCGCATAAGGAGCAATATACGTGGATCCTGAAGCTGCTCAAAACGCGTAAACCTGGCGAAACAGAGCCGTACAAGCGTAAAGAACTTTTCCCGAAGAAATAGGAAACCTTCACCCCTCTCCCCTTAGGGGAGAGGGGATCAGAGCTTACTCTACGGTCAGTACGCGGGTGGTATTGGTTGAGCCGATGGTGCTCATCACGTCACCCTGCGTCACGATAACGATATCACCGGATACCAGATAACCTTTGTCGCGCAGCAGGTTCACGGCATCGTGCGCGGCGGCCACGCCGTCGTTGGTGCTGTCGAAGTATACTGGCGTCACGCCGCGATACAGCGCCGTCAGGTTCAGCGTACGCTCGTGACGGGACATGGCGAAGATCGGCAGACCGGAGCTGATACGGGACGTCATTAGCGCGGTACGGCCAGATTCGGTCATGGTGATGATCGCCGTGACCCCTTTCAGGTGGTTGGCTGCGTACATCGCGGACATCGCGATCGCTTCTTCCACATTGTCGAACTGGATATCCAGGCGGTGCTTGGAGACGTTAATGCTTGGGATCTTCTCTGCACCCAGGCAGACGCGCGCCATGGCGGCCACGGTTTCCGCCGGATACTGGCCCGCCGCGGTTTCCGCTGACAGCATCACCGCGTCAGTACCATCCAGCACGGCGTTCGCCACGTCCATGACTTCTGCACGGGTCGGCATTGGGTTGGTGATCATGGATTCCATCATCTGGGTGGCGGTGATCACCGCGCGGTTCAGCTGACGCGCGCGACGGATCAGCGCTTTCTGGATACCGACCAGTTCAGGGTCGCCAATTTCCACGCCCAGGTCACCACGGGCAACCATCACCACGTCAGACGCCAGGATCACGTCGTCCATCGCGTCCTGATCGCAGACCGCTTCAGCGCGTTCCACTTTTGCAACGATTTTCGCATCGCAGCCTGCATCGCGCGCCAGGCGGCGAGCATAGTTCAGATCTTCACCGCAGCGCGGGAAGGAGACGGCCAGATAATCCACGCCGATCTGCGCTGCGGTCACGATATCCGCTTTGTCTTTATCGGTCAGCGCTTCGGCAGACAGGCCACCGCCGAGTTTGTTGATGCCTTTGTTGTTGGAGAGCGGGCCGCCGACGGTCACTTCGGTGAATACCTTCATACCCTGAACTTCCAGCACTTTCAGCTGTACGCGTCCGTCGTCCAGCAGCAGGATGTCGCCAGGCACAACGTCAGCAGGCAGACCTTTGTAGTCGATACCCACTTTTTCCTTATCGCCTTCGCCTTTGCTCAGGTTGGCGTCCAGCAGGAATTTATCGCCGATGTTGAGGAAGACTTTGCCTTCTTTAAAGGTCGATACGCGGATTTTTGGACCTTGCAGGTCACCGAGGATAGCAACATGGCGGCCCAGTTTAGCTGCGATTTCACGCACTTTGTCGGCACGTAATTTATGGTCTTCTGGCGTACCGTGAGAGAAGTTCATACGCACCACGTTAGCACCCGCGGCGATAATCTTTTCGAGGTTATTATCGCGGTCGGTGGCCGGGCCTAAGGTGGTGACGATCTTGGTTCTGCGAAGCCTTCTGGACATGTAATACTCCGTTGACTGAAACAACTTTGGTGTTGCGTGAACATAGAATCGGCCTTCATCTATCGCAAGGCAGTAGCGAGGGGACCGAATGCCGTAAATCGTACTTCGTCGTTATTAGGGAACATCGCTCTTTATAAGCAATTCTTTATCAAAACGCGATTCTTTCAGGGCTTCCTTGACCCGCTTCAAGTTATCCCGGAATTTTGCGCCCCGGCGTAAGGTAAAACCGGTCGCCAGTACGTCGATGACCGTCAACTGCGCCAGGCGGGAGACCATCGGCATGTACATGTCGGTATCCTCCGGTACGTCCAGGGTAATGGCGAGCGTCGCTTCCCGGGCGAGCGGCGTACCTGCCGTCGTCAGGGCGATGACCATCGCATCGTTGTCACGCGCGAGCTGCGCCAGCTCCACCTGGCTCTTGGTGCGGCCCGTATGAGAGATGAGTACCACGACATCATCTTCGCTACAATTCATACAGCTCATGCGTTGCAGCACAATGTCATCGGAGTAAATCACCGGCACGTTAAAGCGAAAGAACTTATTCATGGCGTCATGCGCCACGGCGGCGGACGAGCCAAGGCCAAAGAAGGCAATCCGTTTGGCCTGCGTGAGAAGATCGACCGCGCGATTTACTGAACTCATGTCCAGAGACTGGCGAACGTGGTCGAGCGTGGCCATTGCCGATTCAAATATTTTTGCGGTGTATGCATCAACGCTGTCGTCTTCATCGACATTGCGATTAACATACGGGGTGCCGTTTGCCAGACTTTGGGCCAGATGCAGTTTAAAATCAGGAAAGCCGCGCGTGTCCAGACTACGACAGAATCGATTGACCGTCGGTTCGCTGACGCCCGATTCCTGTGCCAGAGCGGCGATGCTTGAATGAATCGCCTGAGCGGGCGCGGCGAGAATAACTTCAGCCACTTTGCGCTCGGATTTGCTAAGGTGTTCCAGTTGAAACTGGATTTTTTCCAGCATGTTCATTGTTAACAAGACGCTCATGAGGGCATAAACGATTTCATAAAGAGATGAAACCTTGATTCGATTTAGCCGATATTACCCCCAGGACTCCCGAAAGGGTAATCGTCGACAAGAAATGTTGTTGTTTTTTTTCATTACTTGATCGACGTCGGGTTTTGCTCTGACCCCGTTGCGCAAAGAATCGACGTTTGTTGCGTCATCAGACGGGCGTAATGGCCCAGGCGACGAAAAATCACCGTATCGCACGTGACGTTAAGCGCTAATGGTTTCAGGAAACGCGTAAAAGCAGTACAGTGCATTGTAATAAAATTACAACGATACCTGGCAGAGTACCAGGCGATCTAACTGAGGAGAATGACATGGCGGTAACGCAAACAGCCCAGGCATGTGACCTGGTCATTTTCGGCGCGAAAGGCGATCTTGCACGCCGAAAATTGCTGCCTTCCCTGTATCAGCTCGAAAAAGCGGGCCAGATCCATCCCGACACCCGGATCCTTGGGGTAGGGCGCGCAGACTGGGATAAGGAGGCTTATACCAAAGTCGTGCGTGAGGCGCTCGAAACGTTCATGAAAGAGAAAATCGATGAAAGCCTTTGGGATAAGCTGAGCGGGCGTCTCGATTTCTGCAACCTGGACGTCAACGATGTAGGCGCCTTTACCCGTCTGGGTGAAATGCTTGACCAGGAAAATCGTGTCACTATTAACTATTTCGCCATGCCGCCAAGCACCTTCGGCGCCATCTGCAAAGGTCTGGGCGAGGCGAAGCTGAACGCCAAACCGGCGCGCGTAGTGATGGAGAAACCGCTGGGTACGTCGCTGGCGACCTCGCGTGAAATCAACGACCAGGTAGGCGAGTTCTTTGAGGAGTGTCAGGTTTACCGTATTGACCACTATCTGGGCAAAGAGACGGTACTGAACCTGCTGGCGCTGCGTTTTGCCAACTCCCTGTTTGTGAACAACTGGGACAACCGCACTATCGACCACGTGGAAATTACCGTGGCGGAAGAGGTGGGCATCGAAGGCCGTTGGGGCTACTTCGACCAGGCCGGCCAGATGCGTGACATGATCCAGAACCACCTGCTGCAAATTCTGTGCATGATTGCCATGTCTCCACCGTCAGATCTGACGGCCGACAGCATTCGTGACGCCAAAGTGAAAGTGCTGAAATCACTGCGCCGTATTGACCGCTCCAACGTGCGTGAGAAAACCGTGCGCGGCCAGTACACCGCAGGTTTTGCCCAGGGGAAAAAAGTTCCTGGCTATCTGGAAGAAGAGGGCGCGAACAAGTCCAGCAACACCGAGACGTTTGTGGCGATCCGCGTGGATATCGACGACTGGCGCTGGGCCGGTGTGCCGTTCTACCTGCGTACCGGGAAACGTCTGCCGGCAAAATGCTCCGAAGTGGTGGTCTACTTCAAAAATCCGGAACTGAACCTGTTCAAAGAATCCTGGCAGGAACTGCCGCAGAATAAACTGACCATCCGTCTGCAACCGGACGAGGGTGTGGATATTCAGATCCTGAACAAAGTGCCGGGTCTTGATCACAAACACAACCTGCAAACCACCAAGCTCGACCTGAGCTACTCTGAAACCTTCAACCAGACGCATCTGGCCGACGCTTACGAGCGTCTGCTGCTGGAAACCATGCGTGGTATCCAGGCGCTGTTCGTCCGCCGCGATGAAGTGGAAGAGGCGTGGAAGTGGGTCGACTCCATCACCGAAGCGTGGGCAGCCGATCAGGACGCGCCAAAACCGTATCAGGCGGGAACATGGGGACCTGTCGCCTCCGTTGCGATGATCACCCGTGATGGCCGCTCCTGGAACGAGTTTGAATAACCACCTTCTCTAGCCCAAAGGTGTTATTTTACCGGTAACATGATCTAACACAGCAAGTGGCATAATTTTTATCTTTTAAGCTCCGCGTGGATTCACCCGCGGAGCTTTTTTTATTACACTCCCTTCAGACATTTTGCCCCTGTGCTCCGGATATCAGGCGTTTCAGCGTTGTTAACAACCGTCAGAAACTGTGTAAACTCCCGAGCCTGGACAGATAAATTAGAGGAGCTTTTATGAATCCGACATTGTTACGCGTAACACAACGCATTGTTGAACGCTCGAAAGAGACCCGTGCTGCCTACCTTGCCCGCATCGAACAGGCGAAGAGTGAAACGGTCCATCGCTCACAGCTGGCCTGCGGGAATCTGGCCCACGGCTTTGCGGCCTGCCAGCCTGGTGATAAAGACGCGCTGAAAAGCATGTTGCGTAACAATATCGCCATCATTACCTCCTATAACGACATGCTTTCAGCCCACCAGCCGTATGAGGTCTACCCGTCTATCATCCGCAATGCGCTGCACAGCGTGAACGCGGTGGGCCAGGTTGCAGGCGGCGTGCCGGCCATGTGTGATGGCGTAACCCAGGGCCAGGACGGTATGGAGCTGTCCCTGCTGAGCCGCGAAGTGATCGCCATGTCGGCGGCAGTGGGCCTGTCTCACAATATGTTTGATGGCGCGCTCTATCTGGGCGTGTGCGACAAAATCGTCCCGGGGCTGGTGATGGCCGCGCTGTCGTTTGGCCACCTGCCAGCGATTTTTGTGCCGTCAGGCCCGATGGCAAGCGGTCTGCCAAACAAGGAAAAAGTCCGTATCCGTCAGCTGTATGCCGAAGGAAAAGCGGACCGTCAGGCACTGCTGGAAGCGGAAGCCGCGTCTTATCACGCGCCGGGCACCTGTACGTTCTACGGTACGGCCAACACCAACCAGATGGTGGTGGAGTTTATGGGGATGCAGCTACCGGGCTCGTCGTTCATCCAGCCGGATGCGCCACTGCGTAAAGCGCTGACCGAAGCCGCAGCCCGTCAGGTGACGCGCCTGACCGGTAACGGCAACGAGTGGATGCCAATGGGCAAAATGGTGGATGAAAAAGTTATCGTAAACGGGATTGTCGCCCTGCTGGCGACCGGCGGTTCAACCAACCATACCATGCACCTTGTCGCGATGGCGCGCGCGGCGGGCATTCTGATTAACTGGGATGACTTCTCCGATATCTCCTCTGTGGTACCGCTGATGGCGCGTCTGTACCCGAACGGTCCGGCGGACATCAACCACTTCCAGGCCGCGGGCGGCGTGCCGGTGCTGATGCGCGAGCTGCTGAAAGGCGGCCTGCTGCATGAGGATGTCAACACGGTGGCGGGCTTTGGCCTGCATCGCTATACCCTTGAACCCTGGCTGAACAACGGTGAGCTGGACTGGCGCGAAGGAGCGAGCGACTCGCTCGATCCTCAGGTTATCGCAACCTTCGAACAGCCGTTCTCTCCTCACGGCGGCACCAAAGTGCTGAGCGGTAACCTTGGACGTGCCGTGATGAAAACCTCTGCCGTGCCGGAAGAGAATCAGGTGATTGAAGCCCCGGCGGTGGTGTTTGAAAGCCAGCACGACGTTTTACCTGCTTTTGACGCGGGTCTGCTTGATAAAGACTGTGTGGTCGTGGTGCGTCATCAGGGACCAAAAGCGAACGGGATGCCAGAATTACATAAACTTATGCCGCCGCTTGGTGTATTATTGGACCGCCGTTTCAAAATTGCACTGGTGACCGATGGACGCCTCTCGGGGGCATCCGGTAAAGTGCCTTCAGCGATTCATGTCACCCCGGAAGCCTACGACGGCGGCCTGCTGGCGAAAGTGCGTGATGGTGACATGATCCGCGTTAACGGTCAGACAGGCGAGTTAACCCTGCTGGTGGACGAAGCAGAGCTGGCGGCGCGTCAGCCACATATTCCTGACCTGAGCGCATCCCGCGTGGGTACCGGACGCGAAATGTTTGGTGCATTGCGTGAGAAACTCTCCGGTGCGGAGCAGGGCGCAACCTGTATTACGTTTTAAGACGACTTGATTTTAACGATCTGGCGAGAGAAAACTCTGATGAAAAACTGGAAAACAAGTGCAGAAGCAATCCTGACTACTGGCCCTGTCGTGCCGGTTATTGTGGTAAACAAACTGGAGCACGCTGTCCCAATGGCGAAGGCGCTGGTTGCGGGTGGCGTTCGTGTTCTGGAAGTGACCCTGCGTACGGCCTGTGCGATGGATGCGATTCGCGCTATCGCCAAAGAAGTGCCGGAAGCGATCATCGGTGCAGGTACGGTTCTGAATGCGCAGCAGCTGGCGGAAGTGACCGAAGCGGGCGCACAGTTTGCCATCAGCCCGGGGCTGACCGAGCCCCTGCTGAAAGCCGCAACCGAAGGTTCTATTCCGCTGATCCCGGGTATCAGCACCGTTTCTGAACTGATGCTGGGCATGGACTACGGCCTGAAAGAATTCAAATTCTTCCCGGCTGAAGCGAACGGCGGCACCAAAGCGTTGCAGGCGATTGCGGGCCCATTCTCCCAGGTGCGTTTCTGCCCAACGGGCGGCATCTCTCCGGCAAACTACCGTGACTACCTGGCGCTGAAAAGCGTGCTGTGCATCGGTGGCTCCTGGCTGGTTCCGGCGGATGCGCTGGAAGCAGGCGACTGGGATCGCATCACTAAACTGGCTCGCGAAGCGGTAGAAGGCTCGAAACAGTAACAAATGCCCAATGCATAAAGCAGGCCCTCTGGCCTGATGCTGGTCACTTTATGTGACCAGCATGTATAAGTTCTTCTTCTCTACACAACATTTCTGATATCCCTAACCCCAGGCGTATTATTTTTCATTATTAAATAATCCTTCACTTATATATTTGATGAATAAATCATTCTGAATTTATGTGTGATAAAATTGTCTGGTCCTTTTTTATTTATTCTGTGAATAGATTCACTTCCCGTGAATTAATTCAACCTGAAGTTGGGTATTTTAATGGGGGAGCGATGGGTGTATTGTTTTTAATGAACGGAAAGTTTGTTAAAAGGATAGCTAATAATGTCAGGGGAATCTGAGGTAGCTCAAAGGCAGGACACGTTAAACAGATATTTATTGTATTTCCCGCGTAGCAAAAATGTTATTTCAGATGTTCATTCTTTTACAGGAAAAGAGATATTAAGCGAGCCTTATCGCTATACCATTCGCTTTACCAGTCCGGATCTAAACATTGCCATTAATGCTGTTCTTAATCAAAGGGCTGAGTTTATTCTGCGTGCACCCAATCTGGAAGCCTCATGGCATGGGCAAACCTCCTGGCTGCCGGTTCGCCAGATTAATGGCACGATCACCCAATTTTCGCGGCTGATGTCTTCAGGTGACGAAGCACTGTATGAATGCGTGCTGGAGCATGAGCTGGCGCTGCTGGATCAAAATTACCGTTCTGCGGTTTACATGAACATGACAGTCCCGGAGCTCGTTACAAAGCTGATGAAGGACAGTGGTCACTTTGACGGCTACAACATTGATTTTGACCAACTGAGCCACAGTTATCCACGACGGGAAATGATCGTTCAGTGGAAAGAAACCGATTTGCGGTTCATCCGTCGGCTGCTGGCAGAGATAGGGATCTGGTTCCGATTTGAGAATCACAACAAAGTGAAAACGGAAACCGTCGTTATTTTTGGGGATTCTGCGCGTCGTTACAACTTCAGCGACAAACAGATGCCTTATGTCCGACATTCAGGCATGACCAGTTATAGCGAATACATTACCGATCTGGAGGAGCAGCACGGCCTGATCCCCAAAAATGTGTTGGTTCGCACCTATAACTACCGTGACCCGCAATCGCCGCAGACGGATAAGACCGTTAAAACGAGCGATATTCCCGAAGGTGTAACGACAGGCCAACACTATCACTATGCCGATCACTATCTGACTGCGGGGGATTTTCACGGTGAAGAGGCGGAAACCGCCGCATTTTACGCTCGTCTGCGTTATGAACGCCTGTTGAACGGACAGAGTCTTCTGGGGGCGACAACCAGCGATCCCGAGCTTCAGCCAGGCATTATGTTTTATCCCTCAGGGCCTGTACCTGACGGGTTTAAGTCCGGGTTTGTGATAACTGCGATGACTATCCGCGGCAGCCGTGCTGAACACTATCGCGCCGTACTTTCTGGGATCCCCTATATCCAGGGCTATAGCTTCCGTCCTGAATACTTATCCCGGCCGGTGATAGCCGGAACGGTGCCCGCCAGAGTGAAGGCTATCGGGGGAGATAAAACCTATGCCGGACTTGATGCGGTTGGGCGCTACAGGGTTAAGTTCGATTTTGACCTTGATGAAAAACGGGTCGGATTCGAAAGCGCCCTGGTACGCCTCGGCAGGCCGTACGCCGGTGACACCTTTGGTATTCACTTTCCGCTACTGGAGGGGACTGAAGTTGCCGTTGGTTTCGAAGGCGGCGATCCGGACAGACCTTTTATCGCGCATGTCATGCACGACGGCAGCCACCCGGATTTAGTCACAAACCGTAACGATACCCGAAACGTGATCCGCACGGCCGCGTTGAACAAGATCCGTCTTGAAGATCGTCGCGGGCAGGAGCACATCAAAATCGCTACGGAGTACGGCAAAGGGCAAGTGAGTGTGGGTCACCTGGTTGATGCTGAAGGCAAAAAGCGCGGGGAAGGTGTGGAGGCTCGCACCGACGACTGGATGGCGCTGCGTGCTGCGAAAGGCGTGATGATCACCACGGAAGCCCAGCCCCGCGCGGGGGGTAAGCAACTGGATATGACAGCGGCTATTACACAACTTGAAAAGGCGTTATCGCTGGCGATGACCCTACAACAAAGTGCGCTTACGGCAGGTGCGAGTAATGTGGAAACCGATCGGCAAAATGCGCTCAGCCAGACGCTGAGTCATCTCGCGGAGCCCGGTATTTTGGCATATGGAAAAAGTGGAATTGCGCTGGTTACGCCGGACAGCCTGCAACTTTCCGCCGGGAAAGACCTGATTGCCACAGCGGGCGGGAATGCCAGCGTGAATGTGGTGAAAAAATTCTCGCTGGCCGTAGGGGAAAAACTGTCGCTGTTTGCCCGCAAACTCGGCATCCAGATGATTGCCGGTGCGGGGGATATTACGACGCAGGCGCAGCGGGGCGAAATGCACATGCTGTCGCAGCAGGATTTCACGCTGACGAGCACCGCCGGGAAAATGAACGGCAGTGCCAGAAAGGGAATGCAGTTTGTCTGCGGGGGCGGCGGGATCCGTATCAGCCCGACCGGACTGGTCACCATTTTCTCGCCGACGGGCATTGAGCTCAAAGCGCCGAGCCTGAAATACGACGGTCCGGAAAGTGTGTCGGTACCGACGCCATCCTTTGAGAAAGGCGCCTTTAAACTTCGCTACAAACTGCACGCCGGCGATGATCCGGAGCAAATTCTGGCAAACAAAAAATTCAGGCTGACCAGTGCATCCGGACAGGTGGTGGAAGGCGTGACGGACAGCTGCGGTCGTTCACCCCTGCTCGATGCTGACGACCTCGACAGCTATAAAATGGAGATAATGGAATGACGGAGGCGAAGACAAAACCCTACGCTCCACGGGTGGTATCAGAAGGCGATATTCCGGTACACAAAACCCTGGGCGAAGTCGCCCAGACGCGCAACGTCGGGATACCGCGTCCGATGCCCGGCATTGTGATCCTCGTCCATGGCGTGAACGACGTGGGTGAAGCCTACCAGAACCAGGAGAAAGGTATACTTGCCGGGCTGGGTAAGCGACTTAACCGGCAGGATTTTTACGCCCACGAATGGAAAGACTACAGAATTATCACTCCAGGGCGTTCCCCCATCATCCCGTTTTACTGGGGATATAAACCGGTTACGCATGCTGATTACCGGGCGGACCAGAAGCGCTACCGGGAGGAGGTCGGGAAGCTGAGTGACAAAGCGCATCTTCCCTATGATGCGTACCAGGAAGATAACGAGACGAATAAAAAGTCGCTGGGTAATGACGGAAAAGGGCCGTTTCAGTACCAGAACGATAACTTTAAGAACGCACTTGATAAGAGTTTTGCCAAGGGGGGCGGGACCTTTGCCAACGCGACGACGACGATCCCGGATATGCTGGGGCCCGGCGCCGGTGGCTTCGGCGTTGCCGCTGCGGGATTTGCCTCGCTGCACTTCAATGATGGCGATTTTACCCATCCCATTTATGAAAACCCGCACCGCATTTACCAGTTTTTTGCCGCTCAACGGCTGGCGGATTTGATTATTCAGATTCGTCAGCCGTTAGTAACTCAAAACGATGTTATCAATATCGTCGCTCACAGTCAGGGCACGATTATTACTATGCTGGCAAATATGCTGGTGAAACAGGCCGGATACGATCCGGTAAATTGTGTGATTCTTAATCACTCACCATATTCTCTTGAGTCGCGCGTGGCTGAAAATATTCAGCCGGGTTATCAACAGACCGACGACGCCAGACAGCAGACATTTAAAAATTTCTGTCGCCTGATGCATACGCAATGGAAAGGTGGCGGGAAAATGGCCGAGAGCGAATTACTTGCTCTGGAGGCCTCCTGTACCCTGCGTAAACCTTCCGATAATCCGCTGCGAACGGATGGCAGATATTGCCGAAGCAACGACGGTAAAGTGTATAACTACTTTTGCCCGAACGATGGCGTCGTGTCGCTGGAGAATGTGCAGGGGTTTGGCTGGCGAGGCATTCCTCAGAATATTGCCAGTGATATACCTAATCTGTTTCAGCGCGTGTTTTACCAGCATGGTGAAGTAGGAAACATCCCTGACGCTAACCCCTTTGAGCTACCACCGCGAAATGAGGGGGATGCAAAATATGCCTTTCTCACGAACGCCAGTTACAGCGCTCGCGATGTGGTGATAAACGGTGAGGAGTTACCGGAACCTTTTATTTTCAAACTTCAGGGGGAGGATAATCACCCGGATAACGATCCTAAAACCAGTGATAAACCGTATACCTATTATGTCGATCCGGACAGCCCGGACGCCTACATTTCCTATTCCGCCAAAGCCAGCGCCATTAAGCGCACGGTAACGACAACCTTTGCAGTGAACCGCTATCAAAATATTGGCTGGCAGCCGGGTCACGTTTTATCTGCTTCAGAGCTTAAAGAAGAGAGTTTTGAACGCAAGCATGAGGTTATTTATGGTGAGGTGTCAGGTTCGCGTGATTTTCAGTTAGTTACCCTTACCTGGAAGAAAACACCGGAAGAACTGCAAGCGGAATGGCAGAAAATCGACCCGGTGGGCTACAGCCAGCACTCCTCTATTGTGATGAGCGAATTTGCGCCATCGCACGCTATGGCGTTTGATTTGGCTATTGGGCAGTGCAAATCATTCGATTATCAGGCGGGGAAATTTTGGGAAGGGTTGTTACATCGTGCAGACTGGCGCGATCCTCAGAATGAAAATCCCTATGCAAGGGCATATTACCGGACGGGTAAGCTAGATGAACCTACAACCAAATTTTTCATGAATAAGCCATATGACGTGCTGCCGAAAGGTGAGTATGGGGTGGTAAATAAGTTCAATAATGCAACGACTGTCAAGCCGTCCAGTGATCTTGTCGCAGGGAATCAGGACGTCGCAAATCTGCAATGGGACATGCCAAAGCCCATAAGTGACAGTCAACTGGCTTAAGGATAGAGCATGAAAATATCATTTATGGGTCTGATGGCCACTGCTGTTTTACTGGCGATCGGATGCCAGGCGAAAGAACCGCCAACGCAGGTGGTGTACCGGTTCGATGATCATCGTTATCTCGAACTGAAAGGCTGGGGCTGCGAAGGCGAACTCTGGTACACGGATACTGAGCTGGGTATACATACCCAACCTGTTAGCCAATTTTACAAGATCTTCACCAAAAAATTCATACATCCATCGGAGCGTTATATAGCTATCCCTACCTGGGGCTCTCCAGGAACAATAATTTCAAAAGATTATGGTAAAACCTGGTCCCCTCAGTTTTATTCAGCGGGTTCTAACGAACCAAATGGAGATTCTTCACCGCCCTACGATGACATTATTTCCTTTACTGTTGTTAAGGACCAGGGATTTATGCTGACCAAACACCGGCTGTATATGTCGTCAAAACCGTTTGAAGACCCGCGCATTCTGCCCGGCGGGCCGGGGATTGCCTATACCGTGGATGACGGAATGGGAAATAAAGTAAGCGGGAAGCTGGACCCCCGTTCCCCTGGCTGGGCGTGGGGAATGGTCTACATGACTAAGCAGGGACTCGAGGGCAGCACGCAGCAACTTAAGGCTAACTGGCAAGATTTACCCGACAGCGTACCCGAGGTGAAGGGCTATACCGGCTGGGATCATATGCGCTGTGATATGGATGCGGGGCGATAACTGATGAAAGGATTATGTACCGTTCTCGCAGCTACGTCCGTTGTGCTGGCGACCGGATGCCAGGCGAAAGAACCACCAACGCAGGTGGTGTACCGATTTGATGATCATCGTTATCTCGAACTGAAAGGCTGGGATTGTGAAGGCGAACTCTGGTACACGGATACTAAGCGAGGCATTCACACCGAACCCGTAAGTCAGTTTTATCGACTCTTTACCCGTAAATTTATTCATCCATCAGAGCGATATATTGCACTGACGGGATGGGGCGCGAGTGGATTCATAGTATCTAAGGACTATGGGAAAACGTGGCACTCCGTAGCGTTTTCACCAAATCATAATGAACCCAATGGCGATGACTACGCGCCTTATGAGGATATTCTTTCTTTCACCGTCGTCAACGATCAGGGTTTTTTACTGACCAAACATCGGCTGTATATGTCGTCGAAGCCATTTGAAGACCCGCGCATTCTGCCCGGTGGGCCGGGGATTGCCTATACCGTGGATGACGGAATGGGAAATAAAGTCAGCGGGAAGCTGGAACCCCGTTCCCCTGGCTGGGCGTGGGGAATGGTCTACATGACTAAGCAGGGGCTCGAGGGCAGCACGCAGCAACTTAAGGCAAACTGGCAGGATTTACCCGACAGCGTACCCGACGTGAAAGGCTACACCGGCTGGGATCATATGCGCTGTGATATGGATGCGGGGCGATAACTGATGAAAGGATTATGTACCGTTCTCGCAGCTACGTCCGTTGTGCTGGCAACCGGGTGCCAGGCGAAAGAACCACCGACACAGGTTGTTTACCGGTTCGATGATCATCGTTATCTCGAACTGAAAGGGTGGGATTGCGAAGGTGAACTCTGGTATACGGATACTCGGCGGGGTATTCATACCCAACCTGTTAGCCAATTTTACAGGATCTTCACCAAAAAATTTGTTCATCCTTCTGAACGATATATTGCCATACCCACCTGGGATGACCCAGGAACAATAATTTCAAAAGATTATGGTAAAACATGGTCTCCCCAGTTTTTTTCGGTAGGGCCTAACGAGCCCGATGGTACTAACCAACCATCCTATGAGGATATTATTTCTTTCACCGTCGTCAACGATCAGGGTTTTTTACAGACCAAACACCGGCTGTATATGTCGTCAAAACCGTTTGAAGACCCGCGCATTCTGCCCGGCGGGCCGGGGATTGCCTATACCGTGGATGACGGAATGGGAAATAAAGTAAGCGATACGCTGGACCCCCGTTTCCCTGGCTGGGCCTGGGGAATGGTCTATATGACTAAGCAGGGGCTTAAGCACAGCACGCAGCAATTTAAAGCTAACTGGCAAGATTTACCCGACAGCGTACCCGAAGTGAAGGGGTACACCGGCTGGGATCATATGCGCTGTGATATGGATGCGGGGCGATAACTGATGAAAGGATTATGTACCGTTCTCGCAGCGACGTCCGTTGTGCTGGCGACCGGATGCCAGGCTAAAGAACCGCCCACACAGGTTGTTTACCGGTTCGATGATCACCGTTTTCTCGAATTGAAAGGCTGGGGCTGCGAAGGTGAACTCTGGTATACGGATACTTTTCGGGGTATTCATACCAGGCCCGTCAGTCAATTTTATCGGATTTTCACCAAAAAATTTGTTCATCCTTCTGAACGATATATTGCCATACCCACCTGGGATGACCCAGGAACAATGATTTCTAAAGATTATGGTAAAACATGGTCTCCCCAGTTTTTTTCGGTAGGGCCTAATGAGCCCGATGGTACTAACCAACCATCCTATGAGGATATTATTTCTTTCACCGTCGTCAACGACCAGGGTTTTTTACAGACCAAACACCGGCTGTATATGTCATCAAAGCCATTTGAAGACCCGCGCATTCTGCCCGGCGGGCCGGGGATTGCCTATACCGTGGATGACGGAATGGGAAATAAAGTCAGCGGGAAGCTGGACCCCCGTTCCCCTGGCTGGGCGTGGGGAATGGTCTACATGACTAAGCAGGGGCTCGAGGGCAGCACGCAGCAACTTAAGGCTAACTGGCAAGATTTACCCGACAGCGTACCCGACGTGAAAGGCTATACCGGCTGGGAGCACATGCAATGCAACATGGATGCGGGAAAATAGGGAGATAAAGCGATGAAAGGCGTCATTAGGTTAAACGATCCGCTGATAAGCGGAGGAAAAGTCACTAAGGCCTCTGGGGCAGACTTTATGGGGCAGCCCGTGGCCTTAAAAGATGATCTTGCGCAGTGTCCGCTCCATAAAGGGACGTTCGCAATCACTGAATGTCACCCAACCTGGACCATGCATGGCCGTGGGGTTGTGGTAGATGGCTGTCGCGCGGCGTGTGGATGTGAAATCAAAAGTACCTTACCTGTGGCGGGAGCTTCGTAATGCGCGCGTGGTGGTTATACAAACAACAGCCAGACCCGGATTCCACTGTGCCAGTCGTCATGATTGTTTTCCTCTATGTGATAGCCGTCGCAATGGGCCTCGCGATCCGGGCTCTCACCTGGCCTGAACAGGAACACGTTACGGCTCTCTTTTTTGTGCCTTCAGTTATTCTGCCCATCTGTGTTGTATCGTTGCTAGTTTTTACAAGTTTCATATTTCATGACGCCAACATTCATTATGCTGAAACCCGAAAATTCATAGCAAAAGAGCAGGAGATTAATTTAAAGGCGTATGCGCGAAAAAATATCGCTATCGCAGCATGGTCTGCAATCACCCCCCTGGAGGAACCCGCGCTGAATATGTTGAAACTGGAAGGCGAATTTCCGCTGGCACCGAAAACGCCGGTTAATATTCAGCTGGAAGATCGCTTCGACCAGACCAGGAATGAACAGATGTTTTACCGCTTACTGGACCCGATGGCAGAAAAATTGAAGGACTATAACTACCGTATTTTTGAAACCGTTGTCTGGGTTCACGGAGGGAGTGGATCCTGCATTGATGAACTGAGGCGCACTCTGGAGCGGTTGGGTATTGAAACGGCAAGCACGTGTAAAATTGAGTACAGCACAGAATGTCCTGACTACGCGATCGTTAGCCAATGGATGAACTTATCTGATTACAGAGTTGAAAACCGGTTGATTGTTATCGTTGATTTACATGAAGAAAGCGGCGAATCAAAGAGCATGGAAAATGCATGTGCATTCCTGCTGACCAGTCATTATGTCCGGGAGGAGGGCGAAAAACCGGTATATTTATATCAGCCTATGTCTGACGTGACCGATGTAGAGGACAAAATGGCGGTCTTCCTTGAGACGGGTTCGGTACTTACGCCGAAAAATCTCTGGTATACCGGGCTGTCCCGTATTGAAAAATATCCATTAATGCAGGCACTGGATAAAAAAGCGCTCACGGTGGAACGGCTGGATATCGATGCCTCTCTGGGCGCAAAGAGTGCCGGGTATCGGTGGCTGGCTCTGGCATTTGCGGCGGATGCGGTCAAATATGCCCAGGGGGAGCAACTGGCAGCTTATTCAGACAAAAACAAATTTTGTATTACTTCGCTTTCCTCCATGAAGACAGCTATCCCAAAAAAACTTACCTGGTGTAACTGGAGTAATCCCCTTTATCCTGCGGGGATGGCGGCTTTATTCTGCGTGTTATCCCTCATTGCCTATCGTATCAGTTTCCTGGCGCAAAACGATCCGCCAGCAATCTGGGAACTGATTGCGAGCATCATCATTCCCTTCGTTATTTTTATTGGCCTCGGTATTTTTGTTTTCATCTCGAAAACGAATGAAGCCTACGAGGATATGGAATACGAATGGAAGCGATAGAAACGGAACAATGTTAATCATGTAATGTGGCTGGTCGCTTAGTTGACCAGCCTTTAGTTATTTACCCTGTCACTTTTACCGCAGTGGCCGCTATTTTCGCTCTCGCGACGGCTTCGTCCACGTTTTCCCCGGTTGCTAATGCCACGCCCAGACGACGGCTTCCGTCGATCTCCGGTTTGCCGAACAGTCTGACCTGTAAGCCTGCACCAACCGCACCTTCGACGTTATCAAAGGTGACATTCTGGCTGGTCAGCTGCGGCAGGATCACCGCGGAGGCTGCCGGGCCGTATTGACGGATGCCGCCAACCGGCAGGCCGAGGAAAGCGCGCACGTGCAGCGCGAACTCGGAGAGATCCTGTGAAATCAGTGTAACCATCCCGGTATCGTGCGGGCGAGGGGAGACTTCGCTGAAGATAACCTCGTCGCCGCAAACAAACAATTCCACGCCGAACAGGCCGTAGCCGCCCAGCGCCAGCACCGTCTTGCGGGCGATCTCCTGCGCGCGTGCCAGCGCCAGCGCGCTCATCTGCTGCGGCTGCCAGGATTCTCGATAATCGCCGTCTTCCTGACGATGACCAATCGGGTCGCAGAAATAAACGCCGTCCACGGCACTGACGGTAAGCAGGGTAATTTCGAAATCAAACTTCACCACGCCTTCCACGATGACGCGCCCGGCACCGGCACGACCGCCCTGCTGGGCATAGTCCCAGGCCTGGTCCAGCGTGCTGCTGTCGCGGATAAAGCTCTGCCCTTTGCCGGAGGAGCTCATTACCGGCTTAATGATGCACGGGTAGCCAATCTTTTCGACGGCCTGGAGAAACGCAGCTTTATCCCCGGCAAAACGGTAGCTGGAGGTCGGGAGCTGTAATTCTTCTGCCGCCAGGCGACGAATGCCTTCCCGGTTCATGGTCAGTTTTGCCGCAGTGGCGCAAGGCACTACGCGCTGGCCTTCCTGCTCAAGGGCAACCAGCATCTCAGTGGCAATGGCCTCAATTTCAGGCACCACGAAATCCGGTTTTTCCTCGGCAATTAACGCCCGCAGGGCATTGCCGTCAAGCATATCGATGACGTGCGAGCGATGCGCAACGTGCATGGCAGGGGCGTTCGCGTAACGGTCCACCGCAATCACCTCCACGCCCAAACGCTGGCATTCAATGGCCACTTCTTTACCCAGTTCACCCGATCCCAACAGCATGACGCGCGTCGCGGCAGGGCGCAGCGCGGTTCCTAAAAGAGTCATAAAAATCCCCCTGAAAAAGATGCGGGTAGTATAAACGAAAACGTTTGCGTCTGTCTTGTATGGGGTTAACCGGACAAGGGGGAAATTTGCGCTTCTTTAGCACTGACAGACATTTCCTGACACCCGCTCGCTTAGGCTGTGAAGGTTACGCACTGTTACGTGAGGAAAAATATGTCAGGCTGGATGAATCAACTGCAATCCCTGTTGGGACAAAAAGGCTCGTCGTCGGGCGAGCAGGGTCTAAGCAAGCTGCTGGTGCCGGGTGCGCTTGGCGGGCTGGCCGGTTTGCTGGTTGCCAATAAATCATCGCGGAAACTGCTTACCAAATACGGTACCGGCGCGCTGCTGGCGGGCGGAGGGGCTATTGCAGGCTCCGTCTTATGGAACAAATACAAAGACAAGGTGCGCAGCGCGCATCAGGATGAACCGCAGTACGGGAAGCAGGTATCACCGTTAGATTTACGCACCGAGCGCCTGATCCTCGCCCTGGTCTTTGCAGCCAAGAGCGACGGGCATATTGATGCCAGTGAACGTGCCGCAATTGAACAGCAGATGCGGGAAGCGGGCGTTGAGGAGCAGGGCAGGGCGCTGGTGGCGCAGGCCATTGAACAGCCGCTCGATCCGCAGCGTCTGGCGCAAGGCGTGAAAAACGAAGAAGAGGCGCTGGAACTCTATTTTCTGAGCTGTGCCGCCATCGATATCGATCACTTTATGGAGCGCAGCTACCTGAACGCCCTGGGCGATGCGCTGAAGATCCCCCAGGACGTTCGCGAGGGAATTGAGCAGGATATTCAGCAGCAGAAGCAGACTCTCGCGGGCTAGAAGGCCATGTTTCGCTTGCATCATACGCGTGTTTTGCCAACCTTATAGGATGTAAAACGAAAAAGTAAGAATGCCATGCCTCCAAAAGCCCGACGTACTCCTTATGCGATCACCACGCATGGCGATACGCGTATCGATAACTACTACTGGCTGCGGGACGATTCTCGTTCCCGGCCAGAGGTGCTCGACTATCTGCACGAGGAAAACGACTATGGCCGCCAGGTCATGGCCAGCCAGCAGGCGCTTCAGGATCAGCTCCTGAACGAAATGGTGCAGCGTATCCCCCAGCGTGATGTCTCTGCCCCGTGGTGCAAAAACGGTTATCGCTATCGCCATATTTATGAGCCGGGAAACGAATATCCCATCTACCAGCGCCAGTCTGTGCTGAGCGCCGAGTGGGACGAATGGGAGATCTTGCTGGATGCCAACAAACGTGCTGCCCACAGTGAGTTTTATACGCTGGGCGGCATGTCCATTTCCCCCGATAACGCCATTATGGCGCTGGCTGAGGATTACCTTTCCCGCCGCCAGTACGGTTTGCGTTTCCGCAATCTTGAAACGGGAAACTGGTATCCCGAAATGCTGGATAATGTCTCCCCCGATTTCGTCTGGGGTAACGATTCAGAAACGGTCTACTACGTTAAAAAGCATGCCTCAACGCTGCTGCCTTATCAGGTATGGCGTCATACGGTGGGGACCGATTCCGCCGACGATGAATTAGTCTACGAGGAAAAAGACGAGACGTTCTATGTCAGCCTGCACAAAACGTCGTCTCGCCACTACGTGATCATTTTCCTCTCCAGCGCCACCACTTCAGAAGTGCTGCTGCTGGATGCAGAGCTGCCGGATGCGCAGCCGCTGTGCTTCCTGCCGCGCCGTAAAGATCATGAGTACAGCCTGGATCACTTCCAGCACAGCTTTTACCTGCGTTCGAACCGCGAGGGCAAAAACTTTGGCCTTTATAAAACCAAAGTGCGCGATGAACGCAAATGGGAAGTGTTAATTCCCGCGCGCGATCAGGTGATGCTGGAGGGGTTCACCCTGTTTACCGACTGGCTGGTGGTGGAAGAGCGTCAGCGCGGACTGACCAGTATCCGCCAAATCAACCGCAAAACCCGCGAAGTGGTGGGCATTGCGTTCGATGACCCGGCTTACGTAACGTGGATCGGCTTTAACCCGGAACCGGAATCGTCCCGCCTGCGGTACGGCTATTCGTCGATGACCACCCCGGATACGTTGTTTGAACTGGATATGGACACCGGGCAGCGTCAGGTGATTAAACAGGCTGAGGTCCGGGGTTTTGAGTCGGAAAATTATCGCAGTGAGCACCTGTGGGTGACCGCACGCGACGGCGTTGAAGTCCCTGTATCGCTCGTCTATCACAAGGCGCACTTCAACAAAGGTAAAAACCCCATCCTCGTCTATGGCTATGGCTCCTATGGATCAAGCATGGACGCCGATTTCAGCAGCAGCAGGCTGAGCCTGCTCGACCGCGGTTTTGTTTATGCGATTGCCCATATTCGCGGTGGCGGCGAACTGGGTCAGCACTGGTATGAAGACGGAAAATTTCTCAAAAAGAAAAATACCTTTAACGACTACCTTGATGTCTGCGATGCGCTGATCGCGCAGGGTTATGGCGATCCGCAGCTCTGCTTTGGCATGGGGGGCAGCGCCGGGGGCATGCTAATGGGTGCCGTGATCAACCAGCGGCCTGAACTGTTTAAAGGCGTTATCGCCCAGGTGCCGTTTGTGGACGTGGTGACGACCATGCTTGATGAGTCCATTCCATTGACCACCGGGGAGTTTGAGGAGTGGGGGAACCCGCAGGATGAAACCTATTATCGCTACATGAAAGAGTACAGCCCGTACGATAACGTTGAGGCGAAAGCCTATCCGCATATGCTGGTGACCACCGGCCTGCACGATTCCCAGGTGCAGTACTGGGAGCCCGCGAAATGGGTGGCGAAGCTGCGTGAGCTGAAAACTGACGATAATCTGCTGCTGCTGTGTACCGATATGGACTCAGGGCACGGAGGGAAATCAGGGCGATTTAAATCCTATGAAGGGGTGGCGCTGGAGTACGCCTTTTTGATTGGCCTGGCGCAGGATACGCTGCCAGGCCGGGCGGGGACTCAGGCTTCGCCTAAATAATGCTTCAGCGTCAGGCGCAGTTCCGGGCTCATTCTGTCGAGGTTGTTGTACAGCCAGCGCAGATAGCCCGGATCTTTGTCCGCCACTTCCGATACTGGCTTCCCGCGATATTTACCGAACGTAAAGGTAGTCAGTAGCGCGGGGCGCCCGGTAATGGTCGCCATATCGTCTGGCGTCCAGCCGGAAGTATTCATGATATCAATCAGGAGCGCTGCGGTGATGTAGCAGTCATAAAGGGCACGGTGATGATGCAGCCCTTCCGGCGTCCGCACGCTGAGTTTGCGCGACTTATACAGCGCCATATTGCTGTATTTGATCCCAGGCCACAGACGGCGCGCCAGCTTCATGGTGCAAATCCATTCGCCGGGCATCTCCGGCAGCACGCGGCGGTCAAAGCTGGCGTTATGGGCGACATACCACTGGCTACCGTGGTAAAGAGGGATGATCTCTTCAATCCACGGCTTATCCGCCACCATCGATTCCGTAATGCGATGTATAGCCATCGCCTGCGCACTGATGGGACGATCCGGGCGCACCAGATGGCTCATTGGGTTGACTATCTTTCCGTCAATCACGTCGACAGAAGCGACTTCCACAATTCCACCCTGCAAATCACAGGTTTCGGTATCGATAACGCGCAGCATTGATCGCTCCTGATCCTAAAATGCCTAGCCTAATGGAATGATATCGCCTTGCCAACCCTGTTGGCCTAAAGAACCGGTTAGCAGCAGTTCTCCCTTATCGGCACGTACAATCAGCTGACCTTTTTCATCCCATAACGCGCTACCGCCGCGCGCGTTCGCCATTAATACCGCGATGGCGTACTTGTGCGCGAAGCGTTGTAACGAACCGATCGATTGTCGCCAGCGGTGCTCGCCCACGGCCAGGCTGCTGGTGAACAGCGTTACCTCCGGGTCCAGTTCCGGGGCGTCAGCCTGGTTATCCACGATGGTTAACCTTTTATCGCCAGGAATAACACCCGCACCGTTGCCCTGCGGATAACGCCGGATGGTCGACAGGTTAGGGGTGAAAAGCGCGAGTCCTTTCTGGCGCTGGCCGTGTTGCTGGAGCGTAATACCAGCAATCACCGTGATGAAACGTGACTGGGCGGCGTGAAGGAGGGGGGCAAGCTGCAAATCGTCAGGAGGTGGGGGTAAGGATGTTCCGCCTGGGCCGGTAAGCGAAAGCTCCGGAAAGACGATCAAATCGCACCCATGCCAGGCAGCTTCGGCAATAAAGTGCAGGTGATGTTTTACGTGCTCATCAACACAGTTGTGCCGCGGGGCATACTGAGCCGCGGCAATATTCCATCGTGACATCGTGACTTCCTTATACACTAAGTCGCTGGGATTTTAAGATTACACCTAAATTTATCAGGGTTTTCTTATCCTGCCACATAACGCGTAAGGAAGTGTAACGAGACGTTAAGCTTATTTAACTTTAGGTTCGTACGGCAGGCGCGAGAGATTGACGGAGGCGAGGCGATGCGCAATGAGACGTTCGCGAAACCAGTCGCGCAGATGTGCGGGTTGTTCACGCTCTACCACTTCAGCTACGACGGGCATGTTGTAACGCTCTTTGAATGCGACACCCGCGGCGGCGAGATCGACATTCACTTTGTCCATCTCGTCCTGAGGAAGGGCGGCCAGGTTAACGTTCATTTCCTTCTCCTTTTTCTGCGGCGGCAACGTTACCGCGATTGTTCAACGATGACAAGGGAGCAAAGGATGTTCCTCGACTCGTTAATTATACAGAGTTATTCTTTAGCATTCAGGCATAACGAAAAGGAATGATTGTGATGCACTTTACCCCTTCCCGCGTCGCGTGCGCGCTGGCATTTTTGCTCTCTTCAGCAACCGCGACCTCAGCTCTGGCCCATGCGCATCTTAAGCAGCAATCCCCGCAGGAAAATACCGTTGCGGTGGCACCAGAGGTCATTACCCTGAACTTCTCGGAAGGCATTGAGCCTGCCTTCAGCGGCGTGGTGGTGACGGACGCGCAGCAGCACAAGATCCAGACCGGCGCGGTGAAGCGTGACGAGAAGGATAACGCAAAGCTGATTGTTCCTCTTGAGAAACCGTTGACGACCGGCACCTACACGGTGGACTGGCATGTGGTCTCCGTGGACGGCCACAAAACCAAAGGCAGCTATCACTTTAGCGTGAAATAGTATGCTGGCCCTGAGCTACGTCGCGTTACGCTTTATCCATTTTGCTGCGCTGATGCTGCTTTTCGGCAACGCGCTTTACAGCGTCTGGTTTGCACCGTCTTCGTTGCAGCGCCTCATGACCCGGCGTTTCCAGCGGCAGCAGAAACTCGCGGCCTTAATCAACCTGATGGCGGCTCTGCTGATGTTTGGCCTGCAAAGTGGGTTGATGGGCAACGGCTGGAGCGATGTCATTCGTCCGGCGGTCTGGCGCAGCGTGCTGGGAACGCAATTTGGCGGCGTCTGGTTGTGGCAAATGGTGCTGGCCGCTGTGACGGCGGGCGCTGCATGGCTTACCCCGCAAAAAGGCTCACGGCTGTTACTGCTCGTGATGGGGCAGCTGGTGCTGTTGGCGGGCGTGGGACATGCCGCGATGAACGGTGGCGCACCGGGAGCATTGCATCGTCTCAACCATGCGCTTCACCTGCTCTGCGCCGCGACCTGGGTGGGTGGTTTACTGCCGCTGCTGTTTTGTATGCGTCTGGCGAAAGGCCGCTGGCAGCCAGCCGCTATCTTTACCATGATGCGCTTCTCCCGCGTGGGGCATTACGCCGTGGCAGGCGTGCTGCTGACCGGGATAATCAATACGCTCTTTATTGTTGGCATAAACGTGCCGTGGCATGCGCCTTATGTCCAGCTGTTGTTGTTCAAATGTGCGCTGGTCATGATGATGGTGGCAATTGCGCTGGCGAATCGGTATTTTCTTGTGCCACGCTTTCGCCCGGAGGCCGGGCGGGAACAACAGATTTTTATCAGGATGACACAGGCAGAGGTGGTGCTGGGCGCGCTGGTACTGGCGGCCGTCAGCCTGTTCGCGACCTGGGAACCCTTCTGACAAGGTTAAATAACATATGAAAAAGACACTGCTTTCTCTTTTACTTCTCACCTGTGCCAGCAGTGCGCTGGCCGCGCCGCAGGTCATCACCGTCAGCCGGTTTGAAGTGGGCAAGGACAACTGGGCATTTAATCGTGAAGAGGTCATGCTCACCTGCCGTCCCGGTAACGCGCTGTATGTCATCAATCCCAGTACGCTCGTGCAGTATCCGTTAAATGACGTAGCGGAGCAGCAGGTGGCCAGCGGGAAAAGTAACGGACAGCCTGTCAGCGTGATCCAGGTGGATGACCCGGCAAACCCCGGGCAGAAGAAAAGTCTGGCACCGTTTATTGAGCGCGCTGAAAAGCTCTGCTAGCCGTCAGGTTTCCAGTAAAAAAAAACCGCAGGTGCTTGTAAAAGCTCTGCGGTTTTTCACATTTAGTGATGTTCTGACGCTTTTTTTCAGACCACTTTTACTGTGGACTGGAAAACCTGACGTCGTCATCTATTCTTAAAGGGCAAGGCGATTGAGCCTGCATTAATGCCAACTTTTAGCGCACGGCTCTCTCCCAAGAGCCATTTCCCTGGACCGAATACAGGAATCGTATTCGGTCTCTTTTTATCCGCATGAAAATAAACGATAAAATCCGGTTTTCGTCTCAGCAGAAGGTTCACTTCCTGTGCGCCTGCCTCAAACATACCACAACCCGGCAGGCGTAAGTCCAGTCCTTTTTGGCTGTTTTGTTAAATTTTTGTTTGTATTTTGCCTGAGACGACTGCGGGATCAATGCGCGCCTGTACGGAAGCCGCAATATCATCAAGTAACGCAAAGCGGCGACGGTATTCGGCGCGTTTTTTGCTGGCAATCTCCTCCAGTGCTTTACGCTCCATCTGGAGCGGCAACTGCCAGCAGAAGGGGGAGAGTTTCTTTCCGTTCAGGCCTTCCCAGAACTCGTCGTAGCTGGCGTGAAAATGACGGCCTTTGCTCAGACGGTAGCGCAGCGCGCGGAAAACATGGCCTTCATCGCTGACGGCAAAAATCGCGCTGATGTTCGAGCGTGAGGCAAGCTGGAAGATCACCTCCATCAGCACGCGTTTCGGGAAAAGACCATGGCAGGCACGGGTAGCCTGTTTAATCACCTCCCGTGAAACATGACGACGTGGACCCTGAAGGCCGCCGATCACCAGCACCGTACGGCCGTTACTGCGTGCGACACAGAACGTCAGGCTGGCAAGCAGCGTATTGTCATTGTCGTGCAGCCAAAGCGTGCTTTCGCCTTCGCGTTCGGCCTTACCTGCGGACGAGGCGTGGACGGTATAGATTTCGCCGTTTTTTGCTTCGAACCGGACAACCGGCACCTCTTGCGGGCTGGTCAGCGCGTGGGCGAGGGCGATGTTTTTCAGACTATCAATCCACTGATAGTGGCTGACGATAGCATCGGCCCGGTCGTTTGAGTTCAGGCCGCGCATCAGATACTGGCGGTGAGTTTTGCTCGGCAAGGTAATTTGAGAGGTGAGCAGCCTGTCGAAATCATCGCGCCCGGACAGGGCCTCCAGCATGCGATGGGTGGAGGACCAGAATAAAAGCGAGCGCAGAAGGAACTTTAACCGGTAATCACGTTTGTGCCAGATTGGGCCGGGAACGCGTTTTCCTCTCACCAGTTCAGAAATAATATTTGTACGATGCGGATAAAAAACATCGTTTTGCAGGTGTATGTTTGACACGTGAAAATCCCTCTTTTTATTCCGCTCTATTTTAAAGGCCAGGGAATAAGGGATTAATAGCGCAGCGATCTTTATTTCCGGCTGGTTTATGGTTTGTTTGGATTCGCGAAATCCGACGCCAGTTCATGACATTTTCTGTGGCAGCTATACTTCTTACAGGAGGCGTTATGTATCAGAAAATAGAGGGAGAACACTGGCGTCATATCTGGGTTGCCAGCGATATTCATGGTTGCTATCAGTGGCTTATGGATGAGCTGAAACGACGACATTTTAATCCTGATACGGATCTGCTGATCTCGGTGGGGGATATTATCGACCGCGGGCCTGACAGCGTAAAATGTTTACAGCTGATGCAGGAAAACTGGTTTTATGCGGTACGCGGTAATCACGAGCAAATGGCGTTAGATGCGCTTAAAAATAATGATTTTAGTCTCTGGTCGATAAATGGTGGTAACTGGTTTACCGGGCTTAAGGACGCTCAACAAAAACAGGCGAAGGGTTTACTCGACGCGTGTCGGGACTTACCGCACATTATTGAAATAACCTGCAAAAACGGTCTCAACGTGATTGCTCATGCGGATTATCCCTCCGCCGAATATGGCTGGCATAAGCCGGTGGATGCCCAGCGCGTGCTGTGGGATCGCGACCGGTTAATGGGCTTTATGGTGGGCAAAGGGCAGGGCATTAGCGGCGCGGATCACTTCTGGTTTGGACATACGCCTGTGGACAAACGCTACGATTTTAACAATCTGCACTACATTGATACGGGGGCAGTATTCGGGGGCTTTCTGACGCTGGCGCAGCTTCAGTAATAAATAACCCGCCTTCGGGCGGGTTCTCTTTGGGTCAGGCAAGACGCAAGACCCAGGCATCGGTTTTACTGTCGTAATGCTCACGGTACAGAACGGAATGTTCCCCATCAAGGATTGCCGGGACGCTGGTATCTGCATCCCAGGCGTCCAGCTGCATGCACAAATCCGGATCGGATTTGCAGGGAATACTTAACGTTCGTTCGCCTTGTGATTCGCCGCGCAATTCAGCGTCGTCGATTTCAAAAGCGCCAATGCGTACGCTGGTTTTCGTCATAATGCTCTCCGGTTTGTTGCCCAAAATCTGGTATGACCAGTGCAGTCACCCATTTTTGATCCTAGACAAGGAGAGCGAAATCGCCAGTAAAAAAATGCGCTTTTTTTCAGGCGCTGCGGTTGTTACCGGTAAACAGGCGGCCATCGCGTACCAGTTCGCGCGGATAGCTGTTTTTCAGCCGCGAGCCGACTTTTTTCGCCAGCCCCAGCGGATAGCCCTGATACGTCACGATGACTTCATCCTGTGACGGGCCGTCTTCCGGGTAAACGTCACGACCGCGATACCACTCTTCCGCTTCCTGATGCGTCAGGGCAAAGGTGTTCTCACTGCCGGCCAGCGCAATGACCGCTTCGTGCTGCCAGCGATAGCCTTTGTTGTGGATCTCTGCCAGGCGAATACCGAGGCGGGAGAAACGCACCTTACCAATCAGCGGTTCGATGTTGACCGGGAACAGCCACAGCTCTTTGTCACGCATCCAGAGGCGCAGGCTCTCATCCCAGTGCAGGCCGACTTTGCTCGCAGCCGCTTGCGCCTGTGCCGCCTCACGGCCTTTGACCGGCGCGAACGGGAAGTTGCCGACCTTAAACTTAGGGGCAGGCAAGGGATCGACGGCGCGGGTTTTACGCAGACGGGCAACAAAGAAGCCTTCGCAATCGTAAATCTGCGGGAAGACATGCAGGAAGCCTTCAGGCGTGGCCGCATGGCTGGCCGAGTCGAAGAGGGTGTCCAGCGGCAGAAACTCGACGGCATCCACATAGCGTTGCTTGAGCCACAGGCAGACGTCCTCGTTTTCATCGCGATTCAGCGTGCAGGTAGAGTAAACCAGCGTCCCGCCTGGGCGCAGGGCATGAAACGCGCTGTCGATCAGTTCGCGCTGCGTGGCGGCGATCTCCAGGTTGCTTTCAACGGACCAGTTTTTTAACGCATCAGGATCTTTACGCACCACGCCTTCGCCGGAGCAGGGCGCGTCGAGCAGGATGGCATCAAAGGCTTCCGGCAGGGCAGCGCCAAACACGCGACCGTCGAAGTGCGTTAACGCGACGTTGTGGATCCCGCAGCGGCTGATATTGGCGTGCAGGACTTTAACGCGGCTGGCGGAAAATTCGTTGGCGAGGATCGCGCCGCGGTTGTTCATCCGGGCGGCAATCTGCGTGGTTTTAGAGCCCGGCGCCGCCGCGACATCCATAACCCGCTCAGGCTGGTTCCCGTCGGCAAACAGCGCAGCAACCGGCAGCATGGAGCTGGCTTCCTGAATATAAAACAGCCCGCTCAGGTGCTCGGCGGTGCTGCCGAGCGGCAGGCTCTCCTCTTCATCCCGTTCGATCCAGAAACCCTCTTCACACCACGGCACTGGCGTTAATTGCCAGCCGTAGGGGGAGACGAGATCCAGAAACGCCCCGACGCTGATTTTCAGCGTATTGACGCGAATACTCCGGCGCAAAGGGCGCTGGCATGCGGCGACGAAATCGTCGAAAGAGAGATGAGCTGGAAGCGCCTCGCGCATCTGTGCGAGGAATTGTTCGGGAAGAAATACGGAGTTTTGAGCCACGGGCACACCACAGGGAAACATTCAGGTGCGCAGTGTAACATAAAGGCTCCGGCGCGTTGACACCGGAGCCTGCGAGATTAACGCGGCAGCGCCGTTCCCCATTCGCGCCACTCTTTCGGTTCACTTTCCAGCAGCAGGAAGTGTTTACCTGCCTGCGCCTTAGGCGCCAGAGGCGTGCCAGGCGGCGTCGCGAAGGCAATGCCGCCGCGAATGAACTGGTTAAAGGTCCCCGTTTTGACCACGCCACCGGTCAGGCCGAAGTCCAGCGAGTAGCCTGAAGCGAGCCAGAACACCGAGTTGTTGCGAACCAGATGCTGATAACGCTGGCTGATGCGCAGGCCGACCATCACGCGATCGGACAGATTACCCAGCGTCAGGCTTGTTACTGTCCCCACTTCAATGCCGCGGAACAGGACCGGCGTACCGATGCCCAGCGAACCGGCTTCCGGCACTTCAACCACAATGCTCAGACCGTCCAGATAACGGGAGTCGGTGATGGTTGCCTCCTGCAACTCAAATTCACGACGCGCGTTGCCGCGACCCGGTTCAACGTTTATGTACGGTTGAAGTATGGTGTCGAGATGCTCAACCCCTGCGGCAGAAATTTGCGGCGTAACCACCGAGAAGCGCGAGCCTGCCCGGGCGAACGTCTGCACATATTCCGGATAAAGCACGGCGGTCGCCTGAACTTCGTTGCGCGCGGTGATCAGCGTCAGCTTCTGGACCTGCCCGATATCAATGCCGAGATAGCGGATGGGCATGCCTTCAGCCAGTTTACCGGCATCAAAGGTGTGCAGGGTAATCTGCCCCCCGACCGCACGCGCCGCGGTTTCGGACGGGAAGAGGATCCGCTTGTCACCTTTACGCATGTTGCCGCCCGCGCCGCTCAGGTTATCGAAGCTGATCGCACCGCGCAGGGCACGGGAGAGGGGAGACGCCTGTACGGTCAGCCCGCTGCCGTTGAGCTGCACTTTCGCGCCGCCTTCAGCCCAGAACACGCTGTTTGGCGTGAGCAGCTTGCGGTACTCCGGCTTGATATGCAGTTCGATATCAAACGCGTCCGCACGAGGACGAACGGTGATCACTTCCCCGACTTCAAACTTACGATAAAGCACGACGGAGCCTGCCTGGACGTCCGGCAGCGTTTCAGCGCTTAAGGTCAGCGTGGTGGTCGGCAGGTCGCCAAGGCTGTTTTCAATGGCTTTGTCCAGATTGGCGAACAGCGGATAACTCTCGCGCAGCGCACCTTTGCTGCCCGGCAGAATGCGGATCCCGCCGTTAACCCACTCGCTGGCGCTGGCGCCGAGGAACTCAACGCCGTCCAGACCCACCTTCACGTCGACCCGGCTGTTAACCACAAATTTACTGTCGCCGTGAACCAGATTGCTGTACTGCGGATCGATGGCGGCGGAGAAGGAGACCCCTTTTTCTGTCAGCTTACGTTCGAGGACCTGGCCCACCTGCACACCGTGCAGGATCAGCGGTTGCCCGGCTTCGATACCGTAGCTTTCCGGCGCATTCAGCGTAACCGTCAACACGCCCGGTTTTTGCAGCAGGGCTTTATCCGCCGGGGCGATAACAAAGTTTTTGTTCGGCGCGCCTTCACCGGGGATCAGCTCAAAGGTGCTTCCCGTCAGCAGGGAACTGATGCTGGCGTCGCTGAGGGAGAGCTTCGGATTACGCAGTTCAATGCGCGTTTTTTCCCGCAGGAGATCCACCACGCTCGGATCCACCGTCATTTCGCCGGTAACGGAGCCGCCCGCATTGAGGGTTAATTTTGTCAGTTGCCCGACCTCTAAACCCTGGTACATCAACGGGGTCGAACCGGCTTTCAGGCCTTTGGCATCCGGCAGGGTCAGCTTGACGATGACGCCGCGCTGGCTGTGCGCCAGGTCGGCGTACAGGCCAAAGGTATCTTCTGCGGCGGCAGGGCTGGAGTCAGCAGGTGAGTCGAAGGCGATAGCGCCATTCACCAGCGCCGCCAGGCTCTCAAGCTTCACTTTCGCACCGCTTAAGCTCAGGTCGGCATCGACGCCGGAGACGTTCCAGAAGCGGCTGCCTTTTTTCACCAGGTTGGTAAAACGGCGCTCGATGAGTACATCAATGGTCACGCCATCTTTGTTCGGGTTAATGGCGTAGTCGTAAACGCGACCAACCGGAATTTTGCGGAAATAGACCAGAGAACCACTGTTCAGCGAGCCCAAATCCGGCGCGCGGAGGTGGATCATCAAATCGCCGTTATTCAGCCGATATTTCGGCTGGGTATCCAGCGCAACAAAGTGATCCTGTGGCTCGCCTTTGCCGGGCATCATGCCGATATAGTTACCGCCCACAAGCGCATCCAGCCCGGAAACGCCGGCCAGGGAGGCTTTAGGCGTGACCAGCCAGAACTGCGTTTCGGCGCGCAGGGCATCCTGCATATCAGACTTAATGCTCGCCCGGACCTGAATTTTGTTCAGCCCTTTGCCGAGGGAAATATCCTGCACGGTACCCACTTCCACCCCCTGGAAGCGAACGGGGGTACGTCCGGCGACAATGCCGTCCGCAGACTGGAAATCAATCGTGATGGTACTTCCGCGATCTTCATAGCTCGTCCAGATAAGCCAGCCTGCGATCATCAGCGCGATGACAGGTAGCAACCAGAATGGCGAAATGCGGCGTTTTGTTTTAATTCTCGCTTCAGTCGGCGAAGCGGGCGTTTCCTGACTCATGTGCGTCCCAAAGTAAGCGGCTGTCCAGCCATTCCACTGCAAGAATAGTCAATATCACCGCAGAGCCGAAATAAAAAGCTGCGGGTCCCATGGTAAAAGCAAGTAACTGATCGCGATTGATGAGCGACATCATCAGCGAAATCACGAACAGATCCAACATCGACCAGCGACCAATCCAGGTCACGAATCGCAGAAGCAGGATGCGGGTGCGTAGGCCTTGTTCGCATTTAAAGTGAATGCTGATAAGCAGCGTAAACATCACCACCACTTTGGTAAAGGGCACCAGAATACTGGCGATGAAAACAATGGCGGCGACCCCCACGTTACTGTGCGCCAGAGAGATAATCCCTGAAAGGATAGTATCTTCCTGACGGGCGCCGTTCACATAAATTACGGAGATCGGCAGCATGTTGGCCGGGAACAAAAATACCAGGGAGGCGATAAGCGCCGCCCAGCATTTTTGCAGGCTGTTGTTGCGTCGCAATCTTAACGGAATGTGGCAGCGCGGACATCTCCCGCGTTTATCCGGAAAACCGGTGTAATGGCACCCCAGGCAGACGCGCAGGTTGTCATCAGGCCGGGTCGCGGGACGCTGCGGGTAAAATCGCTCCCAAAGCTGTTCAACATTGAGATGAATCAGGGTCAGAATACTCAGCAGGACCAGTGAAATAAACGCAAAAAGGCCAATGCCAGGTTGTAAAAATGCATAATCCTGCACCTTGATAGACGCCACGCCGACGCCCACCAGATAGATGTCCAGCATCACCCACTCCTTGAGCTTTTCCAGCATGAGCAGGACGGGGCGCAGGTTCATCCCCAGTATGTTGCCAAACCACAGGTAGGCAATTGCCGCGACCAGCACCAACGGCGCGCCGACGACGCAGAACAGCACCATGGCGGCCGTAAGCGGATCGCCCTGGCGCGTCATCTGCCAGATCCCCTGCAACACGTTAGCGTCAATACGCACGCCAAGCAGGTAGAGCTTTAACAGCGGCTCGGTCCAGGCGAAGGGCATCAGCAGTAGCATGGTGACCGCCATTGCCGCCAGACGCGTCAATGACCAGTCCCGGCCATCGCGAATTTTGGCATCGCAGCATGGACAAAAAGCACTTTGGTGCGATTTCATCTTCGGCAACATAAAAAGCGTATCGCACTGGGGACAACGCTGATAATGTGCACGGGGCAGAGCCTGGCTTACCGTACGGACAACGATCTTTCGTGTCGGCGTAATTTGGGGTGTTTTTAGGGCCATCAGTCGCACACAGATTAGTATTGTTGAAAGTTATAATAACTCATGAACGGATTCATCTTGAGCATGAGCGCATTTAATGCTTATTTTAATAGGCTATGCGGTAACTATGTAAGATAACTAAGTGATTGAATAATGAACAAAACAGAATTCTACGCGGATCTGAATCGCGATTTTAAGGCATTAATGGCAGGGGAAACCAGTTTCTTAGCCACTCTGGCAAATACCAGTGCGTTACTGTTCGAACGCCTTTCTGACGTGAACTGGGCGGGCTTTTATCTGCTGGAAGGCGACACGCTGGTACTGGGGCCTTTCCAGGGGAAACTCGCCTGCGTGCGTATCCCGGTAGGTCGCGGCGTGTGCGGTACCGCAGTGGCGACCCGTCAGGTTCAGCGTGTCGAAGATGTTCATGCGTTTGACGGCCACATCGCCTGCGATGCCAGCAGCAATTCTGAAATCGTACTGCCGCTGGTGGTTAAAAATCAGATTATTGGCGTTCTGGATATCGACAGCACGGTCTTCAGTCGCTTTACTGCCGAGGATGAGCAGGGGCTGCGCGCGCTGGCCGCAAACCTGGAAAATGTTCTGGCAGAGACCGATTATCATAAATTCTTTGCGAGCGTCGCAGGATAATCAACGGATAACGTAGCATTTACTGATAGCGTCATTATAATGTCGCCTGTTCATGCCTGCGCTTGTTGGCAACGTCCGTTGTAATCAGGAAATTTCATGGAAAATCAACCTAAGTTGAATAGCAGTAAAGAAGTTATCGCATTTCTGGCCGAGCGTTTCCCGCAGTGCTTCAGCGCTGAAGGTGAAGCGCGTCCTCTGAAAGTCGGTATCTTTCAGGATTTGGTCGCGCGCGTTGAGGGGGAGATGAACCTCAGCAAAACGCAGCTTCGTTCTGCCTTGCGCCTTTATACCTCGAGCTGGCGTTACCTGTACGGTATCAAGCCGGGTGCGACCCGTGTCGACCTTGACGGCAACCCGTGCGGTGAGCTGGACGAGCAGCACGTAGAACATGCGCGTAAGCAGCTTGAAGAAGCCAAAGCTCGCGTGCAGGCACAGCGTGCGGAACAGCAGGCGAAAAAACGCGAAGCCGCAGCGGCAAACGGTCAGGAAGACGCCCCTCGTCGCGAGCGTAAACCGCGCCCGGCACCGCGTCGTACTGAAAATAACGATCGCAAACCGCGTGCTGACAAACCAGCAGCTAAAGCCCCACGTGCGCCGCGCGAAGAGCCGCGCCACACCCCGGTTTCTGACATCAATGCGCTGAGCGTAGGTCAGTCTCTGAAGGTGAAAGCGGGTAACAACGCGATGGACGCCACCGTACTGGAAATCACCAAAGATGGCGTTCGTGTACAGCTGACTTCTGGTATGTCAATGATTGTACGCGCAGAACACTTGTTGTTCTGAAACGGAGGCCGAGCCTGGCATGAACACTTTTTTTAAGCTCACCGCGCTGGCTGGCCTGTTTGCTATAACAGGCCACGCTTTCGCTGTGGACGATATTACGCGTGTTGATCAAATTCCGGTTCTCAAGGAAGAGACTCAGCACGCGACGGTGAGTGAGCGCGTGACGTCGCGCTTTACTCGTTCGCACTATCGTCAGTTCGATCTCGATCAGGCCTTTTCGGCCAAAATCTTTGACCGTTATCTGAACTTGCTGGATTACAGCCATAACGTACTGCTGGCCAGCGATGTCGAACAGTTCGCTAAACGCAAATCCGAAGTGGGTGATGAGCTGCGCTCCGGAAAACTCGATCTGTTCTACGATCTGTACAACTTATCGCAAAAGCGCCGTTTTGAGCGTTATCAATACGCGCTGAAAGTGCTGGAACGTCCTATGGACTTCACCGGCAACGACACCTTTAATCTGGACCGCAGCAAAGCGCCATGGCCGAAAGACGAGGCTGAACTGAATGCGCTGTGGGATGGAAAAGTCAAATATGACGAACTGAGCCTCAAGCTCACAGGCAAAGACGAGAAAGAGATCCGTGAGACGTTAAACCGTCGCTACAAGTTCGCTATTCGCCGTCTGGCGCAGACCAACAGTGAAGATGTTTTCTCGCTGGCGATGACCGCGTTTGCGCACGAAATTGATCCGCACACTAATTATCTCTCTCCACGTAACACCGAACAGTTCAATACCGAAATGAGCCTGTCTCTGGAAGGTATCGGTGCTGTGCTTCAGATGGACGATGACTACACCGTAATCAACTCCATGGTGGCCGGTGGCCCTGCATCGAAAAGCAAAGCGATCAGCGTAGGCGACCGTATTGTCGGTGTGGGCCAAACCGGAAAGAGCATGGTGGACGTGATTGGCTGGCGTCTTGATGACGTAGTTGCGCTGATCAAAGGGCCGAAGGGCAGCAAAGTTCGCCTGGAGATCCTGCCAGCCGGTAAGGGGACCAAAACCCGTATCGTTACTCTGACCCGTGAGCGTATCCGTCTGGAAGATCGCGCGGTGAAAATGTCGGTGAAAACCGTGGGTAAAGAGAAGGTTGGCGTTCTGGATATCCCTGGTTTCTACGTCGGCCTGACCGATGATGTGAAAGTGCAGCTTCAGAAGCTTGAAAAGCAGAATGTCAGCAGCGTGATCATTGACCTGCGCAGCAACGGCGGCGGGGCATTGACCGAGGCCGTCTCGCTTTCCGGGCTGTTTATCCCGTCTGGCCCGGTGGTACAGGTGCGCGATAACAACGGTAAAGTGCGTGAAGATGCGGATACCGATGGTGTGGTCTACTATAAGGGGCCGCTGGTGGTGCTTGTCGATCGCTTCAGCGCCTCTGCATCGGAAATCTTCGCTGCTGCCATGCAGGATTACGGCCGGGCGTTAATCGTCGGCGAACCGACGTTTGGCAAGGGCACCGTTCAGCAGTACCGCTCTCTGAACCGTATTTACGACCAGATGCTGCGCCCTGAATGGCCGGCGCTGGGCTCAGTACAGTACACCATTCAGAAGTTCTACCGCGTCAACGGCGGCAGCACGCAGCGCAAAGGCGTGACGCCGGATATTATGATGCCGACAGGTACCGAAGAGACGGAAACGGGCGAGAAGTTTGAAGATAACGCGCTGCCGTGGGATAGCATTGATGCCGCGACATTCGTGAAATCGGGTGATATGAAACAGTTCGGACCGGAACTGCTGAAAAATCACAACGATCGCATCGGGAAGGATCCGGAATTCCAGTACATCATGAAGGACATCGCGCGTTTCAACGCCCTGAAAGCAAAACGGAACATTGTGTCTCTGAACTACGCTCAGCGTGAGAAAGAGAACAATGAAGATGACGCGACACGTCTGGCGCGTATCAACGATCGCTTCAAACGTGAAGGCAAGCCTCTGCTCAAAAAACTGGACGATCTACCTAAGGATTACCAGGAGCCCGATCCGTATCTGGACGAGACGGTGCATATCGCGCTTGATCTCGCGAAGCTGGAAAAAGGGAAACCTGCTGTGCAACCTGCTCCGACAAAATAATCCCCCAACAGGCACAAGAAATTGTGCCTGTTTCTTTTTGTTCCTCATCCTTCCGTCAGGCAGATTTCCAATTGTGTAAAGTTGTGTCTTTCTGGTGACTTACGCCGTCTGGATGCTTGAAAATAGCCGTAATACCCATACGATGTGGGTAATCGCATAGTGCGTTTTGTTAAACTGAGGTTAAAAGAATATTATGATGCGAATCGCGCTCTTCCTGCTCACCAACCTGGCGGTGATGGTGGTATTCGGGCTGGTGCTAAGCCTGACGGGAATTCAGTCGAGCAGCGTTCAGGGTCTGTTGATTATGGCGCTGCTGTTTGGTTTCGGTGGCTCTTTCATTTCACTGCTAATGTCGAAGTGGATGGCACTGAAATCCGTGGGCGGTGAAGTTATTGAGCAACCGCGTAACGATATGGAGCAGTGGCTGATGAGCACGGTTGCTCAGCAGTCAAAGCAGGCGGGCATTGCCATGCCGCAGGTAGCCATCTACCACGCGCCGGATATCAACGCGTTTGCTACCGGTGCGCGTCGTGACGCGTCCCTGGTGGCCGTCAGCACCGGTCTGCTGCAAAACATGAGCCGTGACGAAGCGGAAGCGGTTATTGCTCACGAGATCAGCCACATCGCTAACGGCGATATGGTCACCATGACCCTGATCCAGGGCGTGGTGAACACCTTCGTTATCTTTATTTCCCGTATTCTGGCGCAGATTGCTGCCGGGTTTATGGGTGGCAACCGTGATGAGGGTGAAGAGAGCAACGGCAACCCGCTGATCTATTTTGCTGTTTCAATGGTGCTGGAGCTGGTGTTCGGTATCCTGGCAAGCATTATTACCATGTGGTTCTCCCGTCATCGTGAGTTCCATGCGGATGCCGGTTCCGCGAAACTGGTGGGTCGTGAAAAGATGATTGCTGCGCTGCAACGTCTTAAAACCAGCTACGAGCCGCAGGAAGCAAACAGCATGATGGCCTTCTGCATCAACGGCAAGTCAAAGTCGCTGAGCGAGCTGTTTATGTCTCACCCGCCGCTGGATAAACGTATTGAAGCGCTGCGTAGCGGCGAATATCTGAAGTAACGTAATCGGGTTGAAAACAACCGGGCAGGAGTCCTTCTCCGCCCGGTTTTTTTATGCCTGCGCCTTTGGCTGGGTGACACGAAGACCGCTAATGACAGCCGCGAGGGTCGCCAGTGTCCCTGCGGTAATCAGCGCAACGTGTGTCGCATTCTGCCCGGCCAGGTTAAACATCAAGGCTACCAGTGCGGCCCCGGTGCTTTGCCCTAACAGTCTTGCCGTGCCCAGCATCCCGCTGGCGCCACCGCTGCGATGACGTGGGGCAGAGGTGATAATCGTGTGGTTATTAGGGGACTGGAACAGACCAAAACCGGCCCCGCACAGGATCATGCGCCAGATAATATCCAGATCCCCTGGCGAGGCGGGCAGGAGCGCCAGTGCAAACAGTCCCACCGCCATGACAACCAGCCCAATCGCCCCCAGAAGCCCGGCATGAACGCGCTCAATAAGGTAACCGGCCAGCGGGGCCATCACCATGGTTGCCAGAGGCCAGGGCGTGAGCAGCAAGCCTGTTTCCACTTCCGAACGGCCAATCACGCTCTGCAAAAAGAACGGCAGCGCAACCAGCGCCAGCATCTGGGCGCAGAACGAGCAAATGGAGGTACAAATGGATAGCGAAAACAGCGGAATACGCAGCAAATCCACCGGCAGTAACGGCACTGGCAGCGCCAGCTGACGTCGTACGAAGAAAAATCCGATGATAAGCATGGCAACGATTTCTGCGGCAATGAGCGACAGAGACTGCCCCTGAGCAAATCCGCTCAGCGCGGTAATCAGCAGGCCAAAGGTCAGCGCGTTCATCACGGCGCTGAGCAGGTCAAAACGCGGCATGGTGTTTTTCGGACCATTTTCCGGAAGATAGCGCAGGGCGAAGAAGATCGCCACAATACCCAGCGGCACATTAATGGCAAACAGCCACTGCCACGAGGCAACGGACAGAATGGCGGCGGCAATCGTCGGCCCGGCAGCGGACGACACGGCCACAATAAAGGAATTAATGCCCATGCCGCGCCCCAGGTGGCGGTGAGGATAGATAAGCCGTATGAGGGCCGTGTTCACGCTCATTAGCGCCGCGCCGCCAAAGCCCTGCGCGATACGCGCCAGGGTGAGGGTGTGCAGTGAATCGGAAAGGGCACAGAAGAGCGAGGTGAGGGTAAAGACCACCAGCCCGCACTGGTAAACCCGGCGATAGCCAAACATATCGCCCAGGAAAGAGAGTGACAGGAGGGAAATCACAATTGCTATCTGGTACGCGTTCACAATCCAGATGGAGCTTGCGGGAGAAGCATTAAGGTCTTTTGCAATGGTAGGAAGAGCAACGTTGGCAATCGCACCGTCAAGGACAGCCATCGAAATACCGATGACAATAGTGGCAATTGCCCCGTACCTCTGCGGTAAGGGCAGGCCATCAGAAACGTTTTTTTGCATGGGAAAAGAATGACTCAGCGTGAAATTATTTTCAGAGTAACTATTTTAGCATCGTTATTTCGGTTTTATGTCGCAGATTTGTAACGAAGTAAACCCAGATAGATTGCAGCACGCATCACACGAATTTATAATAAAAACCGGTTCTGATTTTTATAAAACACTCTCCATGAGGTGATAAATGGCAATCGCAGATTTGGATAAGCAGCCAGATTCTGTTTCTTCCGTGCTGAAGGTGTTTGGCATCTTGCAGGCGCTCGGAGAAGAGCGTGAAATTGGTATTACAGAGTTGTCGCAGCGTGTGATGATGTCGAAAAGCACCGTTTATCGCTTTTTGCAGACGATGAAATCATTGGGTTATGTCGCGCAGGAAGGAGAATCAGAAAAATATTCTCTGACGCTGAAACTGTTTGAACTGGGCGCCCGCGCTTTGCAAAACGTGGATCTGATCCGCAGCGCTGACATTCAGATGCGTGAACTTTCACGACTGACGAAAGAGACAATTCACCTCGGTGCGCTGGATGAAGACAGCATTGTTTACATCCACAAAATTGACTCCATGTACAACCTGCGCATGTATTCACGCATCGGTCGTCGTAACCCGCTCTACAGCACCGCAATTGGTAAAGTACTGCTGGCCTGGCGCGATCGCGAAGAGGTGAAGCAGATCCTTGACGGGGTGGAGTACAAACGCAGCACCGACCGCACCATTACCAGTACGGATGAACTGCTGAGCGTGCTGGATAATGTGCGTGAGCAGGGTTACGGGGAAGATAACGAAGAGCAGGAAGAGGGGCTGCGTTGCATCGGTGTGCCGGTATTTGACCGCTTCGGCGTTGTCATTGCGGGCCTGAGCATTTCGTTCCCAACGCTGCGTTTCTCTGAAGAGCGTCTTCATGAATATGTGGCGATCCTGCATACCGCAGCGCGCAAAATTTCAGAGCAGATGGGCTATAACGATTATCCGTTCTGATCGACGCTTTCAATAAAAACGCCGCAACAGTGCGGCGTTCTTGTAAGCGAAATTCAACGCTGATTAACCGTTATCAATCACATCAGATGATTTACGCAGCACAGGACAGTTGGTTAACCCGATGATCCCGCTGTCGGAATGGATGTACTGCGCCGTGCTTACCCCCCGGGCGGTAAGATATTTACACTGGATACCCAGACCCGCGGCATTTTCTTTGCTTCCCATTAATACGCCGTACCCACTTAATAACAGGCCGATCCACACAATGGCCAGTACAATTACTGTACGAATAAGTAAACGCATCGTTGCCTCTTTTTTCTTTGTTGTCATGGAGTAAGCGTAACGGGTTTACGCAGTGAAACAAGTGCACGATTCCGAAAAGCGTCTGTTGAAGGTACAGTTAGCCCCTGTTTAAGATAACCGTGATAACCTGGCTGCATCAGGTCATAAGACGGAGTGTGGAGTGAAAAAAATACGCTGGGTAATTCTGATTATAGTGTTGATAGCTTGTGTGGTGCTGTGGACGCAGACTATCAATGTGATGTGCGATCAGGATGTACAATTCTTTAGCGGCATTTGTTCAATCAATAAGTTTATCCCCTGGTAGAGGCCATTTTTACGCTGAGTGATGTCCTTACGTGGCGGCAGTGGTAAAATGACTGTTTTTACTGAGGTGGTGAAATGGGTGAGTTACTGAATTCGGGGCTGCTGAGCATTGCATCCCTGGTAATGTCTTTGGTGGTGCTGGTCGTTGGGCTGGTACTGTGGTTCTTCGTTAACCGCGCCAGCTCCCGCACAAACGAGCAGATTGAACTGCTGGAAGCATTGCTCGATCAGCAGAAACGGCAGAATGCGTTGCTGCGTCGTCTGTGCGAAGCCAACGAGCCGGAGGAGAAAGCGGTACCTAAGGACGCTGTTGCTCAACAACAGGACGAGGAAGACTTCATTCGCCTGGTAGCCGAACGATAGTTTGCCCGGAAAGGGAGGTGGCCTGACGTACGGCGTAAATCCCCTCCCTTATCAAATGTGATCCACAACATCCCAACATATAATTAAGCAGCAGTTAACTATTGTTTCAGCATACTGAAAACTGGTGAATATTTATCCTTATTCGATAATTACCGTTTCGTTGAATAAATTGTGTGTTTTATCTTTCCCGAAGTGTTTTATTTTTATCGAAACGTTTTGCTTGCCTTGTTTTGAGGCAGAGTCATAAAAATTTCATTATTTTGGTGCAGAATAACGCTAATTAAATGGTGGATTTTAATACAATTAGCAAAATGTAATTAACATCGTATATTCCCTGACACATGTCGGTGCGTTGCAATGTTTTCAGCATAACTTTTCACAAAATGTTCTAACTCAGTCATTCTTTTAAAGAAAATCAGGGATTGGGATGGACGCTTTGAAATGATTGAGCTATGTTTAAAAAGTCTTTGATTACAGGGCGCGTCAACGCACCCTGCGGGCAGTGAGGTCAGGTAGCGCTTCATTTGACAATTCGCATAACTGTGCAGATTGTTATGGAGTAACACCTGAATTTGTGCGGCGGATCGAGACATGTTTAAAAATGGCTTGCCATATTAAACGTTGTGTGTGATAACACGTTTTGGGTCAAACGAGGTACAGTTCTGTTTATGTGTGGCATTTTCAGTAAAGAAGTCCTGAGTAAACACGTTGTCGTTGAATACCGCTTCTCTGCCGAACCTTATATTAGTGCCTCAAGCAGTAATGTCTCAGTTTTATCTATGTCAAAGCCCGCGGGCTAAGAAAACACTCTAAGGAATTTTGCAAATGGCAAAGATTAAAGGTCAAGTTAAGTGGTTCAACGAGTCTAAAGGTTTTGGTTTCATTACTCCTGCTGACGGCAGCAAAGACGTGTTCGTACACTTCTCTGCAATCCAGGGTAACGGCTTCAAAACTCTGGCTGAAGGCCAGAACGTTGAGTTCGAAATTCAGGATGGCCAGAAAGGCCCAGCTGCGGTTAACGTAACTGCTATCTGATCGAATCACTGCTGACTGAAGCGCTCAGCGCTTCGATCTCAGACATAAGCCTCGCCGATGCGGGGCTTTTTTATTCGCTTATTTTTCAAAATATTACGTAATCCTCCGCTGTTATTATCTTGTTGCAAACCCTCGAGATTATTAGCATTGTTTTCCCGCCTTCTTATCCGCTTTTCCCGTTAAATCAGGGCGTTGATCAACAGCCCTGGGGTTAAGGTGAAAAAAAAGACAATAACGACCACCGGAAACTTTACTCCGGCACGTTTTGCACTTCTGTGTCTCGCTATCTTTTGTAGTCTTGCGTTTCTGCTGGGCCGCGTGGCGTGGCTGCAAATTATCAAACCGGATAATCTGGTTAAGCAGGAGGATATGCGCTCCCTGCGCGAAGTGGCGATAGACGCCCCGCGGGGGATGATTGTGGACCGTGAAGGACGACCCCTTGCGGTGAGCGTACCTGTCCAGGCCGTCTGGGCCGATCCCAAAACAGTGCTGGAAAAAGGGGGGATCGGTTATGATTCGCGCTGGCAGGCCCTGGCAAATGCCTTACACCTTTCTCTGAGCACGCTCGCATCGCGAATCAACAGTAACCCGCACGGGCGATTTATTTACCTTGCCCGTCAGGTTGATCCCTCCCAGGCAAAGTGGATCGATAAGCTGCGTCTTCCGGGTATCAACCTTCGCGATGAGTCCCGCCGCTTTTATCCTGCCGGGCACGTGGCGGCGAACCTGATTGGCTTCACCAATATTGATGGTCAGGGCATTGAGGGTGTCGAGAAAAGCTTCAACACGCAGCTTACCGGGAAGGCAGGCGTGCGGCTGGTCAGGAAAGATCGCTACGGACATGTGGTGGAGAACCTCACGGAGGTGGCTCCCGTACCTGCACATAATATCCAGCTTAGTATCGATGAACGCCTGCAAACTATCACCGAAGACGCGCTGGATAATGCCGTGGCGTGGAACAAAGCTGAGTCAGGCGCGTCGGTGCTAATTAATATCCAGACGGGCGAAATTCTGGCAATGGCGAGCTTCCCCGACTTCAACCCCAACAACCGGGAAGGGGCAACGCTGGATGATTTTCGCAATCGCGCGATCAGCGACACCTTTGAACCTGGCTCTACCGTTAAGCCTCTGGTGCTGATGACGGCGCTACAGCAGGGGCTGGTACAGCCTGACAGCGTCATAGACACGCATCCCTACACCATTGATGGCCATCGTATCCGCGATGTGGGCTACTACCCCGAGCTGACGATGACCGGCATCCTGCAAAAATCCAGTGACACGGGCGTGTCCCGTCTTTCGCTGGCGATGCCTGTGCAACGGTTACTGGATACCTATAAACACTTTGGCTTTGGCGAGAGTACCGGGCTTGGCTTAACGGGAGAAAGCGCAGGTTTACTGCCGCAGCGGAAATTCTGGAGCCAGTTAGACCGGGCGACCTTTGCCTTTGGATATGGCCTGATGGTAACCCCCCTCCAGCTGGCGCATGTGTATGCCACCATCGGCAGCTATGGCATTGAACGGCCTCTGTCCATCACCCGAATCGATCCGCCGGTGATTGGCAAGCGGGTGATGCCCGAGGAAATTGTTCACGAGGTGGAGCACATGATGGAGAGCGTCGCATTACCCGGCGGTGGTGGAATCAAAGCGGCGGTGCGTAACTATCGCGTGGCGATAAAAACCGGGACGGCCAAAAAAATCGATGAACACGGTAAGTATGTGGATAAATACGTCGCCTATACCGCAGGCGTTGCGCCTGCCAGCGATCCCCGTTTTGCGCTGGTGGTGGTGATTAACGATCCGCAAAACGGTGCCTATTACGGCGGGGCCGTTTCCGCGCCCGTTTTCAGCGAAATTATGGGGAACGTTCTGCGTCTGGAAAACGTAAAGCCTGACGGGCTGCCGGCAGATTCTGACCATCTGATCGTGATGCATCACCCAGCCGTTTATAACCCTGGCGAATAGCGGTACACTTCGCCTTTTGGTTTACGCCCTGGAGCTGTCATGTCTTTCAGTTGTCCCCTTTGCCACGCGCCGCTGACGCGCGCGGAGAAAACGTTTATCTGTCCACAGGGACATCAGTTTGACCGGGCGAAAGAGGGCTATGTAAATCTTCTGCCGGTACAGCACAAGCGCTCCCGGGACCCGGGTGACAGCGCGGAGATGATGCAGGCGCGCCGGGCGTTTCTCGATGCCGGGCATTATCAACCGCTCAGGGATGCCGTTGTCGCCATACTCCGTGAATATCTGACAGAAGGCGCATCCGCCATGCTGGATATCGGCTGCGGCGAAGGCTACTACACCGCCACGTTTGCTGACGTAGCGGCTGAGAAGGGCGCCGAAACTTACGGGCTGGACGTGTCGAAAGTGGCAATCCGTGCGGCAGCCAAACGCTACTCAGCGGTAACGTTCTGCGTGGCCTCCAGCCACCGCCTGCCGTTTGAAAAAGCGAGTATGGACGCCGTGGTGCGTATCTATGCGCCGTGCAAGGCAGAGGAGCTGGCGCGCGTCGTTAAGCCCGGTGGCTGGGTTATCACCGTCACGCCAGGGCCGCGTCATCTGCTGGAGCTAAAAGGGCTGATCTATGATGAAGTTCACCTGCATGCGCCGCACTCTGAACAGCTGGCAGGCTTTGCGTTAAAGCAGGCGCAGTCGGTAGCGTATGAAATGACGTTGCAGGGAAGTGAAGCGGTGGCGTTACTGCAAATGACGCCGTTTGCGTGGCGGGCAAAACCAGAGGTGTGGGAAACGCTGGCAGCGCAGACAGAATTTCGCTGCCAGACGGATTTCAGCATCCATTGCTGGCAGCGCGAAGGTTAACCCGCGAAGTGTGCCCAAAGGATTTGGGCACCAATCCCGATCAACACGATACCGCCCAGAATTTCGGCGCGTTTGCCTAACAGCGGGCCAATGAACCGACCCACCATCATCCCCAGCGTTGACATGATCAGCGTGGCGCAGCCAATCGCCAGCGCGGTGGCGATAATATTGACCTGCAAAAACGCCAGACCGACACCCACGGCCATTGCATCCAGGCTGGTTGCGATGGCGGTTGTCACCAGAAGCCAGAAGCCGTGGCGTTGCAGCGGCGCATCATCTTCATCGCCGTTGCCACGAAAACCTTCAATCACCATACGTCCGCCGAGGAACACCAGCAGCACGAAAGCAATCCAGTGATTCCACTCCAGCACAAACTGGCTGGCGAGCATCCCCAGTCCCCAGCCGATAAGCGGCGTCAGCGTTTCGATAGCGCCAAAGATGAGACCGGTACGCAGGGCTTCGGAAAATTTAGGTTTATGGAGAGTGGCACCTTTGCCGATAGAGGCGGCAAATGCGTCCATGGACATGCCAAAAGCCAGAAGGATCGTAGCGGAGATATTCATAAGAGCGTCCAGACCGGGGATATCCATATGACACATCACTGCCCCCAGTAAACAGCAGTTGATGTATCTATGGTCTCGCCTGATCGCTTCTGGCACAGTAATTGTGCTTAAAAACGATCCGTACGCGCCACGTTTTTCAACGAGTATGTTGACACGTACATTTCCCGCAGGCAGGAAATCGGCTACTCCCCAACGACGGGCGCAACCTTAACATATTTTGAGAATATAAAACAACAACGAAGATGGCTTTATATAGCCACTATGTTGATAACGATTTTCATTTAGATTTATGCGTGAAAATATCGTTAATAAATATAAGTCAATTAACAGTGGAGATATAGCACCGGCTATATTGCTGGTTCAAGAATAATGCAATATATAGCCGATGCTATAATGATAAATCATTGAGTTTTAACAAGTAATTTGTATATCTTTTCCAGGTCATCAATATTTCTTACCCGGATGAGCAGGCGGCGTTGTTCTAATTGCATCACCAGAACCCCGTCTTCGGATAAATTCATCTCTTTAATACGGTTATATTCTATCCAGACATTGGCGAAAAAGAATCCGTGTTTTTTAAAAATGAGTTTTGGCGAGCGGATCCAGAACAGGTAAATCGCCATTAATGCCAGCGCACATAATAACCATGTGGTTAATATTGCGCCGTGGCTGGTCACATTATTGTAAATGAGGATGACTACCAGACCGGCGAAGATAAACGCATCAATGCGTCCACGGCGTAAGAGGGGAAGGGTCAGCAGCGTCTCGCCGTGGCGGCGAGGCATAATAAACTCGTCATAGATCGCGTAAGCCAGAAGGGCAACAATAAATAAAACCAGTACGGTGTCCGTGACAGTCATTCATCCTCCAGATAAAAAGACCGGGGGCAAGCCCCCGGTCAGTAACGCATTTTATTACAGACCCAGCAGGCCGACAGCGTAGCCCGCGATACCGATGACGAAGAAGCCAACGATGATCCAAAGCGGGTTCACTTTCTTACGCAGCAGCCACATACAGGCGAAGGTTAACAGCAGCGGTACCAGGCCCGGCATCAGCTGGTCCAGAATGGTCTGCACGGTGGTAACGCGCGTCTGACCATCCTGACCGGTGATCGTTGATACCACCAGCGGGATGTTTACGTGCGTCCACTTGTTAACCAGCGCCCCCATTACAAACAGGCCGAGGATTGACGCCCCCTCAGTCAGTTTTTGCAGGAAGCCGCCGCCCATATCCTTAACGATATCCACCCCTTTACGGTAACCGTACGCCACGCCGTAGTAACGGGTCAGCAGACGCACCGCGTTGAACAGGATGAAGAACAGCAGAGGACCGAGCAGGCTGCCGCTCATGGCGATCCCGGCGCCCAGCGCCGCAAAGACCGGACGCACGGTACCCCAGAAAATCGGGTCGCCCACGCCTGCCAGCGGCCCCATCAGACCAACTTTGATACCGTTGATGGCACCATCGTCGATTTCAGCCCCGTTCGCACGCTGCTCTTCCATCGCCAGCGTCACGCCCAGAACCGGCGCCGCAACATAAGGATGGGTGTTGAAGAATTCCAGATGACGCTTAATTGCCTGACGGCGTGCTTCGTTGTTTTCCGGATACAGGCGTTTGATGGCCGGCACCATGGAGAAGCAGAAGCCGAGCGCCTGCATACGTTCGAAGTTCCATGAACCCTGAAACAGGTTAGAACGGATGAACACGCCACGAATATCACCCGGAGTGAGTTTTTTCTCAGTGGTAGTTTTTGTCATATCAACCATTTCGCTCACCTGTTAGTCCAGTTCGTTATCGAGATCGTTGTTACCAGCAGCCTGCGCAGGGGCACCCGCGACACGGTTGTATTTCGGGCTGAGCTGGATATAAAGAATCGCCATCACCGCACCAATCACACCCAGCGCAACCAGGTTGAAGTTGGTGAACGCAGCGGTAACGAAGCCGAGGTAGAAGAATGGCATCAGGTAGCCCGCGCGCATCATGTTGATGACCATCGCATAACCGACCACCACGATCATACCCCCGGCGATATTCAGACCGCTGGTGACCACTTCAGGGATCGCATTCAGCATGCCCTGAACTTCGCTGGTACCGACAGAAATCGCCACGATAACCGCAGGGATCGCGATACGCATCGCTTGCAGGAACAGGGAAGAAACGTGGATCCAGGAGAGCGCGGTGAGGTTGCCGTTTTCGGCCGCCTTATCCGCCGCGTGCTGGAAGGCCACGGTAATAGTACGGACAATAATGGTCAGCACCTGACCCGCTGCGGCCAGCGGGATGGCCAGCGCGATACCGGCACCAATACTCTGATGACCGGCGATAACCAGAACGGTCGAAATAATGGACGCCAGCGCGGCATCTGGCGCAACTGCCGCACCGATGTTCATCCAGCCGAGGGCGATCATTTCCAGGGTACCACCGATGATGATACCGGTTTTCATGTCACCGAGAACGGCGCCAATCAACGTACAGGCCACCAGAGGGCGGTGGAACTGAAATTCATCAAGTACGGACTCCATACCCGCAATACACGCGACGATGAACACCAGCACAATCTGAAGAGTAGTAATCTCCATTGCACTTCTCCTATTACATAAGCTCTATATGAAAAACCGGCCCGGGCTTATTTCCCCACTTTGCCGATCAAATCCATCATTTTCAGTTTCTGATCCGTGGAAACCTTACGGGCTTCCAGCTCGATACCGCGTGCGTTCAGCTTGTTGAAGGCCTCGATATCTTTCGCATCCACTGAAATCGCGTTGTTGACCTGCGTTTTGCCCTGACGGAAAGCCATACCGCCAATGTTAACGGAGGTGATTTTCACGCCGCCTTCAACAATGCGTTCAACGTCTGTCGGGTTGGTGAACAGAAGCATCACGCGTTCGCCCGCGTATTTCGGGTTGTTGTAAACGCGGATCATTTTGGCGACATCCACGACGTGCGCGGTGACGCCCGGCGGTGCAACCTGGGTAAGAAGGGTTTTACGGACAGTGTCGGCGGCCACTTCGTCACTGACCACGATGATGCGTTGTACGTTGGTCTCTTTGGTCCAGCGCGTCGCCACCTGGCCGTGGATCAGACGGTCATCAATACGCGCAAGGCCGATAACCATGTAATCGTTCGGACCCATTGGCTTCGCCGGTGCAGCGGCTTTTGGTGCAGCAGGGGCAGGGGCAGGTTTTTCAACCGGCTGCGCTTTCAGCGCCTTCACGCCTTCGCGACCGGTTTCCACCGCCAGCGCCACCAGCTCGTCAAAGCCTGGGTTGTCGTCACGCGCCATGAAGGTTTCCACCAACATCGGGATATTCACCCCGGCGACGACTTCATAATGCTCTTTATCGACGACAATGCGGCTGGCAGCGTTGAACGGGCTGCCGCCCCATGTATCCACGAGAAACAGCACGCCTTTGCTGGTATCCAGCTTCTCAAGCTGAGCAGTGTATTTTTCAATCAGCGTCTCGGCATTTTCACCGGGAACGAAATCGATCCAGCCGACGTTTTCCTGCTCGCCCAACAGCATTTCTGCCGTTTTGAGTAACTGCTCCGCAGCCCAACCATGTGTGCCTATGACAATAGCAATGGTCACTTGCTACCTCCTTTTATTATCATTTATACGTCTGCCAGGCAGGCGTACTGAGAATCGTATTGGCGAACCGAATCGATTCAGATAAGGGTTAGAGTTCAAAAAAACTAAGACTTCCGCGAATTATTTTAGATAGTGAAAAAATAATTTATGTGATGAAGATCCGTAATTTAGCTACGCCTTACAGATTTTTCTCTAAGATAATCCGCGTGTGTTACAGAAGTTTGCAAAGGAACGTAAATCTTTGCTAAAAACCAATTGTCTCTGATATGTTTAGCGTCCGTTTAATTATTCAGGAGTATAGGGCTACAGCCCACTATATGGACCGTCACCGACGTCAGTCATCTTCCAGGCCATTCCGCGCCTTAATCACCGGCGATCTTCGCCACGCATCGACTCTCATTCCCTTTGAAATGCCCGACATTAGCGGGGCACCGTTTTGTCATTCCTTTAGCAGGAGCGTGTCATGGAATTCTTAATGGACCCGTCAATCTGGGTAGGCTTGCTTACGCTGGTCGTGCTGGAGATCGTTCTCGGTATTGATAACCTGGTGTTTATCGCCATCCTCGCAGATAAACTGCCGCCGAAACAGCGTGATAAAGCCCGTCTGATCGGCCTCTCGCTGGCGCTGATCATGCGTCTGGGCTTACTGTCTGTTATCTCGTGGATGGTCACCCTGACGAAGCCCCTGTTCACCGTCATGGATTTCACCTTCTCCGGCCGCGATTTAATTATGCTGGTAGGGGGACTGTTCCTGCTGTTCAAAGCCACAACAGAGCTGCATGAACGGCTGGAGAACCGGCAGCACGATGATGGCCACGGTAAGGGTTATGCCAGCTTCTGGGTGGTTGTTCTACAGATTGTGGTGCTTGATGCGGTCTTCTCACTGGATGCGGTGATTACGGCGGTCGGCATGGTGAACCATCTGCCGGTGATGATGGCGGCGGTGGTGATTGCGATGGCGGTAATGCTGCTGGCGTCGAAACCGCTGACGCGTTTCGTCAACCAGCATCCGACGGTCGTTGTGCTGTGTCTGAGCTTCCTGCTGATGATTGGTCTGAGCCTGGTGGCAGAAGGGTTTGGCTTCCATATTCCGAAAGGCTACCTGTACGCCGCGATTGGCTTCTCGATTCTGATCGAGCTGTTTAACCAGATTGCGCGCCGTAACTTTATTAAGCAGCAGTCGAATCAGCCGCTGCGAGCCCGTACCGCAGATGCGATTCTGCGACTGATGGGCGGGCGTCGTCAGGTGAACGTGCAGGCTGATAACGAGAACCGCAACCCGGTTCCGGTGCCGGAAGGCGCGTTTGTGGAAGAAGAACGCTACATGATCAATGGCGTGCTTTCGCTGGCTTCCCGCTCCCTGCGCGGTATTATGACGCCGCGCGGCGAAATCAGCTGGGTGGACGCCAACCTGAGCGTCGACGAAATTCGTCAGCAGCTGCTCTCCTCGCCGCACAGCCTGTTCCCGGTCTGCCGGGGTGAGCTGGATGAGATCATCGGTGTGGTACGCGCGAAAGAGATGCTGGTGGCGCTGGAAGAGGGCGTTAACGTCGAGGCCGTAGCGGCCGCGTCGCCCGCTATCGTGGTGCCTGAAACGCTGGATCCGATCAACCTGCTGGGCGTATTGCGTCGTGCTCGCGGGAGCTTTGTTATCGTCACCAACGAATTTGGTGTGGTACAGGGCCTGGTGACGCCGCTGGATGTGCTGGAAGCCATTGCCGGTGAATTCCCTGATGCGGATGAAACCCCGGAAATCGTTGCCGACGGTGACGGCTGGCTGGTGAAAGGCACCACCGACCTGCACGCGCTCTCGCACACGCTGGGCGTCGAAAACGTGGTCAATGATGATGAAGACATTGCCACCGTGGCGGGGCTGGTGATCTCCGTTAACGGGCAGATCCCGCGTATCGGTGATGTGCTGGAGCTGCCGCCGCTGCAAATTACCATCGTCGAAGCCAACGACTATCGCGTTGATATGGTGCGTATTGTTAAAGAGCACTCTGCGCACGACGAAGAAGAGTAACGTTATCTAGCGTAACGGCAGTAAGGGCACGATGTGTCCGTTGTGACGGGCTGGCGGAGAGTGACTTTCCGCCAGCCATTTCGGAAACTCGCGCAGCGGCATTGGCCGCGCATACAAGTACCCCTGCAAAATATGTACGCTGTGACGGCGCAGGTAGCGTGACTGCTCCTCGGTTTCCACCCCTTCCGCAACCAGTTCAATATTCAGCCGCTGGCCAAGCGCAATAATAATATCTGTTACCGTTGAGTTCACGGCGTCGGTGCCGATCGCGGTGGTGAAGGATTTATCAATTTTCAGCACATCCGGATGCAGTTTTTCTAGCCATGAAAGTGAGCTGTTGCCGGTACCAAAATCATCAATCGCAAGTTTCACCCCTTTGCGGTGCAGCTCCCGCACGATGCGGTAATCCACATCCAGCAACGCATCGCGTTCGGTTAACTCCACGATCAACTGTTGAACAGGGCTGGCGTTAAACCAGATGCGGTTGAGATCCTGGATAAGCGCAGCGCGGCGAAAATGGCTGGCGGCCACGTTAATGCCGATATGGAAATCGCGCGAGGCAGGGAAATAGCCTATCTGCCGCACCGTTTCGCTGATGACGTAGCGGGTAAGCGGAACAATCAGGTTATGTTCTTCGGCCAGAGGGATAAAGACATCGGGCGAAATCCATCCCTGACGCGGGTTGTTCCAGCGCAGGAGGATCTCGACGCCGGCGCATTCCCGGGTGCGGGCATTCACCAGCGGCTGGCAGAAAAGTTCAAACTCCCTGGCCGCAATTCCCATATTGATTTCCCAGGTGAAACTTATGCGCCGCGCCGTGGCGAGCCAGGCGATATAGCCCATCAGTAAGCTGAGCATCAACGCCAGCGGCAGCTGGGTGGGCAGATTTTTTAACGCCATTTCGCCAGGCCCGGGGCCGCTCACCGTGACGCTGAAAGGGTAATGTTGTGACGACTGTTCCAGCAGGGAGGCGTTTTCATCGAAGGTCGGCGTAGTCGTCACCTGTTGCCCGTCGCGGAGGAAGTTATCTCCTACTCTCAGGACAACGTCGGTGATCTGCGGCCGCTGCGGCTCGAGAATCATTTTAGTGATGAGATCGATATTCACCACCTCCATCACCCCGTCGTTGCCGTCGCCCGCAACGGGAGACCACTGAATCAGTACCGGGCTGCCTTTTACCAGCCACCGGTCAGTCGACAGCAGCAGCCTGGATTCACTGACTGGAAGCTCCGGCACAAACTCACTGACGGGCACATTACGGCTGCCAAAGACGCTTGAGCAATACAGTATTCCGTCTTGAATGAGGGCGATGGAGCGTACGGTCTGGAGGATCGCCGCCTGTTTTCGCAGGATTAGATTTGCTTCGGAACAGGGTATGCCAACCAGTGAAAGTAGCGTTTCACGCTGGACCTCTAACGAGAGAAGCACCTTATCAAGCGCACGCACGGTGTGGTGGGTAAAGTCGTGGATCCGATCCTGATTTATGTTGCGCTGTGAAATAAAGCGAATGCCCAGCGTCAGGACGAGCGTAACGAGCGCAACCGTGACACAGACGATAACGCGTTTTCGGCGATAGTCTTTAATGATCGTTTGTGCAGTTTGCATGAACGGTCGCCTGTTAAGCACCGGCCAGAAAAGCCAGACGCAACAGTGACAGTGTAGTGGGGAATACGTGAAGCGACGAGACGAGAGGGGAAAATTCGCCCATCCGTTGCAGATGGGCGAAAGGAAGGCTTAGTCGCACTGCACCTTAATGGCCAGACCGCCGCGTGAGGTCTCACGGTACTTCGCGTTCATGTCCTTGCCGGTTTCGTACATGGTTTCAATAACCTTATCCAGCGACACGCGTGGCTCGCTGGTACGGCGCATCGCCATACGCGAGGCGTTGATCGCTTTGACGGAGGCGATGGCGTTACGCTCAATGCACGGCACCTGCACCTGACCGGCAACCGGGTCACAGGTCAGACCGAGGTTGTGCTCCATACCGATTTCCGCCGCCACGCACACCTGCTCAGGGCTGGCGCCCAACAGTTCCGCCAGACCCGCTGCCGCCATAGAGCAGGCCACGCCCACTTCACCCTGACAGCCTACTTCGGCACCAGAGATGGACGCATTCATTTTGTACAGCGCGCCGATAGCGCCTGCCGCGAGGAAATAACGGATATAGATATCCGGTGTCACGGGCTCAATAAAGTGATCGTAATAGGCCAGCACCGCCGGAACGATACCGCACGCGCCGTTGGTCGGCGCCGTCACCACGCGACCACCCGCTGCGTTCTCTTCGTTAACCGCGAGGGCAAACATGTTCACCCAGTCGACCACGTTCATTGGGTCATTGGAGAACTTGTCGGTGGTGACCAGCATGCGGCGCAGCGCAGAGGCACGACGCGGTACGCGCAGAGGCCCAGGCAGAACACCCTCGGTGTTCATCCCGCGGTCAATACAGGCGCGCATGGTTTGCCACACGTTAGCAAAATAGTCTTCGATCTCTTTCTTGCTGTGCAGCGCCAGTTCGTTCTGCATCACCATGCCGGACAGGGACAGACCGGTCTCTTTGCAGTAGCCCAGCATCTCGGTGGCCGATTTAAACGGATAGGGCACATTGACGTCGCCCGCGCTCTCTTTACCAAAGTGTTCTTCGTCAACGATAAAGCCGCCGCCGATGGAGTAGTAGGTTTTACTGTAGATCTCTTTTTCGCCGCTCCAGGCGTGGATGGTCATGCCGTTTTCATGCAGCGGCAGGTTGTCGCTACGAAAACGCATCCCCTCATCCTGCGGGAAGTCCACTTCGTGCTGACCGTTAGCCAGCAGTAAGCGTCCGCGCGTTTCCACGTCGCGGATAAATGCCGGAATGGCATCAATATCAACAGTGTCCGGCATATTGCCTGCCAGACCCATAATAATGGCGATATCGGTGTGGTGGCCTTTACCCGTTAATGACAGTGAACCGTAAACGTCTACGGCGACACGGGTAACGCTTTCCAGTAATCCTTTTTCGACCAGATCATCGACGAACTGTTTACCGGCCTTCATCGGCCCTACAGTGTGGGAAGAGGAAGGACCAATCCCCACTTTGAACATGTCGAATATACTAATCACTTTCACACTCCTGACAGGGTTACTGGGGTTCCAGTAACGATGTTATAACTGCGCATAGTGTAAGAGGGAACACCAACCTCGGCTTAACTATTCACATGAATTAAACTAATGGTTAACGATGGTTTTGCTAATAGCGCGACGCCGATCGCAAACCTGCCAGAAAAGGGTGGAATGTAAAGTATAGTCAAGGCTTCAGGCCGATTTGCAGGGCCAGCTCACGAATGATGCCTGCCGTCATGCCCCAGACAAAATAATGCTGATACCACGACAGCCAGACCCGATGATCGTGTCCGCGGCGGTGAATATCCAGTGGGTGATAGCGGCCCAGACGAAGGGCCTCTTCCAGCGGCATTTCGAACACCGCTGAAACTTCATCGACGCTGGCGTGATACTGAAGATCGGGCGGAATAATGCCAACGACCGGCGTGACCTGAAAACCGGTTACGCTGTCCACTGGCGGCAGCACGCCGATCACCTCGACTGTCTCCGGGGGGATCGCCACTTCCTCATGCGCTTCACGCAGTGCAGCGGCAATCAGGGATGCATCGGTGCTGTCCACCGCGCCGCCCGGAAACGCAACCTGACCGGCGTGTTTTCGCATATGCGGTGAGCGCTGGGTAAGCAACAGACCCGGCTGCTCACGGCGCACGACTGGGATCAGCACCGCCGCCTGACGTTGATTCAGCGTGGCGCGGCTAACCTGGGGCCGCAGAAGCTGAAAGCGCGACAGAAAATCATCCAGCGTCAGGTTGTCTTTCTTCACCGTAAATTCTCCAGTTGTTTCAGGATACGATTCACTTTATCAAAGGTTTCCTGATATTCCGCCTCGACCTGGCTATCGGCCACAATGCCACCGCCTGCGGAACAGTACAGGTTACCGTCGCACGCCGTCAGGGTGCGAATAGTGATGCTGGTATCCATGGTGCCGCACAGACTCACATAGCCGATGCTGCCGCACCAGGCGTTGCGGCGATGTGGTTCCAGTTCGTCGATGATCTCCATCGCCCGGACCTTCGGCGCGCCGGTGATGGAGCCGCCCGGAAACGCGGCGCGGAGCAGATCGCAGGCGGTTCGCGAGGCCGGCAGGCGTGCGGTGATGGTGCTGACCAGATGATGCACCGCCGGGAAAGGCTCCACGACGAACAGCTCCGGCACGCGCACGCTGCCCGGCTCGGCGACGCGACCAATATCATTGCGCATCAGATCGACAATCATCAGGTTTTCGGCACGATCTTTGGGAGAGGCCGCCAGCGTCTCCGCCTGCTGGCGGTCGGCGTCGGCGTTGGCAAGGCGCGGCAGTGTGCCCTTTATTGGGCGGGTCTGAATCATACCGTCAGCCAGGTGGATAAAACGCTCAGGCGAAAGGCTGAGTATGGCGCCGTGTTCAAAGCGTAAAAATGCACTGAACGGGGCCTTATTGCTGGCATTGAGGTGGGTAAACGCCTGCCATTCGTCTCCCTTGTACGCCGCCTGGAAACGCTGGGCAAGGTTGACCTGATAACAGTCGCCACTGTGAAGATACGCCTGCACACGGGAGAATTTTTCCGCGTATTCCTCCGCGCTCATGTTCGAGCGCCAGCCGGAGGTCAGCATAAAGTGTTCCGGGGCGGCGGGCCGTTGCGCCTCAAGCCAGGCCAGACGCGCCTGTACGTCCCGGTGGCTCAGTAGAGAAACCGTCTGCTTACGGTGATCCACGATCAGCGCCCAGTCATACAGCCCCACCGCCATATCCGGCAGGGAAATATCCGCCTGCGCATGCTCAGGCAGCGTTTCGAAACGGCGACCCAGATCGTAACCAAACAGGCCCAGCGCGCCCCCCTGGAAAGGCAGATCCGGATCAGGTGTGGCAGTTAAGCCCAGAGCATCGATCTCGTTCTGAAGCCGCATCAGCGGATCGTCCGTTGGCGACAGCGCATCGGTCGTCAGCGTTTTAACCGGGTCGGCCACCAGAATATCAAAGCGGCTGTAGGGGTGATCCGCATGGCCGGAGTGCAGCAGCATGGCAAAAGGAAGGTGGCTCAGACGGGCAAACCAGAACTCCGCGGCGTCAGCACGCCAGGGCAAGGTCATAACAGTGGGGAAGCGCATGTTCATGTATGGCATACTACCGGGCAGCGTGAAATAATTAGCGCGAATAATTTAGCAGGAGTTAACGATGTTTGCAGGTTTACCTTCTCTCAGCCATGACCAACAGCAGAAAGCCGTTGAACGTATTCAGGAGCTGATGTCCCAGGGGATGAGCAGCGGACAGGCAATTTCCCAGGTCGCGGAAGAACTTCGCGCCACCCATACCGGCGAGCGGATCGTGGCGCGCTTTGAGGATGAAGATGAAGAATAACCGGCTTACACTGCCGCGATAATCTTGATCTCAACCTTATATTCCGGTTTCATCAGCGTGGCCTGTACGGTGCAGCGTACAGGCGCGTGACCCGCCACCACCCACGCATCCCATGCTTTATTCATCGCCGCGAAATCGTCTTTATTCGCCAGAAAAATCGTCGCATCCAGAATGCGGGATTTGTCGCTGCCCTGTTTTTCCAGTACGGCGTCGATCTGCGCCAGGGTGTTGGCGGTCTGCTCGAAAGCGTCGGCGTCCAGATTGGCAGGGACGCCGGTGTAGTACAGCGTCTGGTTGTGGATCACCACATCAGACCAGCGGGCTTCGGCATCAATGCGCGTAATTGTCATAAACGTATCCTCGTTATCTTTCGTCGTCAGGCGGCAAGACTGCCATAATGTTCCGCCGTCGTCACTATTTGGGGTGGCACCGGAGAGAAGGGGCTGACATAATCCCTGTGCAAAAATACAGTGAGAGAACACCGTGGCAGACGATTTTTTCCCAGAGGGTCAGTTAGCACAGGCTATCCCCGGCTTTAAACCGCGCGAACCCCAACGTCAGATGGCGCATGCCGTTGCGCACGCTATCGACAAGGCGCAGCCGCTGGTCGTGGAGGCCGGTACCGGTACGGGGAAAACGTATGCTTACCTCGCTCCTGCGCTGCGGGCGAAAAAGAAGGTGATCATCTCTACGGGATCAAAAGCGCTCCAGGATCAGCTCTACAGCCGCGATTTACCCACGGTGGCGAAAGCGCTGAAATACAAAGGGCGTCTGGCCTTGCTGAAAGGGCGTTCTAACTACCTGTGTCTGGAGCGTCTTGAACAGCAGGCGCTGGCGGGCGGCGACCTGCCGGTACAAACCCTGAGCGATGTGATCGTCCTGCGCGCCTGGGCCAACCAGACGGAGGAGGGGGACATCAGCACCTGCGCGAGCGTGCCGGAAGACTCCCCGGCCTGGCCGCTGGTGACCAGCACCAATGACAACTGCCTCGGCAGCGACTGCCCGCTGTATAAAGACTGTTTTGTGGTGAAAGCGCGTAAAACCGCGATGGACGCCGACGTGGTGGTGGTGAACCATCACCTGTTTCTTGCGGATATGGTGGTCAAGGACAGTGGTTTCGGCGAGCTGATCCCGGAGGCGGAGGTGATGATCTTCGATGAAGCCCATCAGCTACCGGACATCGCCAGCCAGTATTTTGGGCAGTCGCTTTCCAGTCGTCAGCTTCAGGATCTGGCGAAAGATATTACCATTGCCTATCGCACCGAACTCAAAGATACCCAGCAGTTGCAGAAGTGCGCGGACCGCCTGGCGCAATGCGCACAGGACTTCCGCTTACAGCTTGGCGAGCCGGGCTATCGCGGCAACCTGCGCGAACTGCTCGCAGACAAAAATATCCAGCGCGCGCTGCTGCTGCTCGATGATGCCCTTGAACTCTGTTACGACGTGGCGAAGCTGTCCCTCGGACGTTCAGCGCTGCTGGACGCCGCCTTCGAGCGCGCCACGCTTTACCGTGGGCGGCTGAAGCGGCTGAAAGAGATCAACCAGCCGGGCTACAGCTACTGGTACGAATGTACCTCGCGCCACTTCACCCTGGCGCTCACGCCGCTGACCGTTGCTGATAAATTTAAAGAGGTGATGGCGCAAAAGCCCGGCACCTGGGTCTTTACCTCGGCCACGCTGTCGGTCAATGACGATCTGCACCACTTTACCGAGCGCCTCGGCATTGAGCAGGCGGAATCCCTGCTTCTGCCGAGCCCGTTCGACTATGAGAGACAGGCGCTGCTGTGCGTGCCGCGCAATCTGCCGCTGCCTAACCAGCCGGGCGCGGCGCGACATCTGGCGGCCATGCTGAAGCCGATGATCGAGGCCAACAACGGGCGCTGCTTTATGCTCTGCACCTCACACGCCATGATGCGCGATCTGGCCGAGCAGTTCCGCGCCACCATGACGCTACCGGTGCTGTTGCAGGGGGAAACCAGTAAAGGCCAGCTGCTCCAGCAGTTTGTCAGCGCCGGTAATGCCCTGCTGGTGGCGACCAGTAGTTTCTGGGAAGGGGTAGACGTGCGCGGCGACACGCTCTCGCTGGTGATTATCGATAAGCTGCCGTTCACATCGCCGGACGATCCGCTTCTGAAAGCGCGCATGGAGGACTGCCGTCTGCGCGGGGGCGATCCGTTCGACGACGTCCAGCTGCCGGACGCGGTCATCACGCTTAAACAGGGGGTAGGGCGACTGATCCGCGACGTCACCGATCGCGGGGTGCTGGTGATCTGCGACAACCGCCTGGTGATGCGTCCCTACGGCGCGACCTTCCTCGCCAGCCTGCCGCCCGCGCCGCGCACGCGGGATATTAAACGCGCGGTCCGCTTCCTGGCGAACCCGACGGCGGAGTAATTCTTCCCGGAGTGTGTTAAGATGCGCGCCATTTTGTGACTGACCATTGCGAGAGCGCGACGACTGATGCGAATTCTGGCTATTGATACCGCGACAGAGGCCTGTTCCGTTGCCCTGTGGAACGACGGTACGATTTTTGCTCATTTCGAAGAGTGCCCACGGGAACACACCCAACGTATTCTGCCCCTGGTAAAAACCATTTTAACCGAGGGCAACACCGCCCTGACTGACCTCGACGCGCTGGCCTACGGCCGTGGTCCGGGCAGCTTTACGGGCGTACGTATCGGGATTGGCATTGCGCAGGGGCTGGCGCTGGGCGCTGACCTGCCGATGATCGGCGTCTCCACGCTTGCGACCATGGCCCAGGGAGCATGGCGCATGACCGGCGCCACCCGCGTGCTGGCTGCGATTGATGCCCGCATGGGGGAAGTCTACTGGGCGGAGTACACCCGTGACGAAAACGGCGTCTGGCACGGCGAAGAGACGGAAGCGGTGCTTAAACCTGAAGCCGTCACCGGGCGCCTGAAACAGCTCTCCGGTGAGTGGGCGACGGTCGGAACCGGCTGGGCGGCATGGCCTGAGATGGCGAAGGACACCGGCCTTACGCTGGTGGACGGTAACATGCTCCTGCCCGCCGCAGAAGATATGCTGCCGATTGCCTGTCAGCTACTTGCCGCAGGAAAAACCGTGGCGGTTGAACATGCTGAACCGGTTTATTTACGAAACACCGTCGCGTGGAAGAAACTTCCTGGCCGCGAGTGAATCTCAGTAACAGGAACTGAGAAAAAGGAGTCGCATCATGGCGGTTCAGACTAAAGTTGTACGCTTTCTTATGGCAGGCGCGGTTGCCATAGCACTGAGCGGGTGCGTCACCGTTCCTGATGCGATCAAGGGCACCAGCCCGACGCCACAGCAGGATCTGGTACGCGTGATGAATGCCCCGGAGCTGTATGTCGGGCAGGAAGCGCGGTTTGGCGGCAAGGTGGTTGAAGTGCTAAACCAGCAGGGGAAAACCCGGCTGGAGATTGCCACTGTCCCGCTGGACGACGGCGCGCGGCCTGTTCTGGGTGAAGCCTCGCGCGGGCGGATCTACGCTGACGTCAGCGGCTTCCTCGATCCGGTAGATTTCCGCGGGCAGCTGGTGACCGTCGTCGGGCCGATTACCGGTTCGGTGGCGGGGAAAATCGGCAATACGCCATACAAATTTATGACCATGCAGGTGAACGGCTACAAACGCTGGCGTATCGCCCAGCAGGTGGTGATGCCGCCACAGCCAATCGATCCGTGGATGTGGGGACCGCATCCGTATCGTTACGGCTACGGTGGCTGGGGGTGGTACAATCCAGGCCCTGCACAGGTTCAAACAATAGTAACTGAGTAAGTTACTGTTATTGCTAGGAAAGAGACAGCGGCTCAGCCGCTGTCTCTGTTTTTTTACGGATAAAACGAAAAAAAAGAGTGACGCGCTTCGCAACCTGCAATCTGAACAATTAATAAACTGGTACGCTGAGTTAATATAATGTTAACAAACTGTTTATTATCGGGGCTGTGATGACGACGAACACTCATTTCAGAGGTGATGCATTGAAAAAGGTTTGGCTTAACCGTTATCCCGCGGATGTCCCTGCGGAGATCAATCCTGACCGTTATCAATCCCTGATTGAATTATTTGAACACTCGGTACGGCGCTACGCTGACCAGCCCGCGTTTGTGAATATGGGCGAAGTGATGACCTTCCGTAAGCTGGAAGAACGCAGCCGGGCGTTTGCGGCCTATTTACAGGAAGGGCTGGGCTTGCAGAAAGGGGATCGCGTCGCGCTGATGATGCCAAACCTGCTGCAATACCCGGTGGCGCTGTTCGGCATCCTCAGGGCAGGGATGATCGTGGTTAACGTTAACCCGCTCTATACCCCGCGCGAGCTGGAACATCAGTTGAATGACAGCGGCGCGGCGGCGATTGTGATTGTCTCCAACTTTGCCCACACGCTGGAAAAAGTCGTTGAAAAAACTCAGGTTAAGCACGTCATCCTGACGCGCATGGGTGACCAGCTCTCTACCGCGAAAGGTACGCTGGTCAACTTTGTCGTTAAATACGTTAAGCGGCTGGTGCCGAAATACCACCTGCCGGATGCCATCTCCTTCCGCCGCGCCCTGCATGCGGGCTACCGGATGCAATACGTAAAGCCGGAGATCGTGTCCGAGGATCTGGCCTTCCTGCAATACACGGGCGGCACCACCGGCGTGGCAAAAGGGGCGATGCTGACCCACCGTAACATGCTGGCGAACCTTGAGCAGGTTAACGCCACCTACGGGCCGCTGCTGCACCCGGGCAAGGAGCTGGTGATCACCGCGCTTCCGCTGTATCACATTTTTGCGCTGACCATGAACTGCCTGCTGTTTATCGAGCTTGGCGGTCAAAACGTATTGATCACCAACCCGCGCGATATCCCGGGGCTGGTCAAAGAGCTGGCGAAATACCCGTTCACCGCCATGACCGGCGTGAACACCCTGTTTAACGCGCTGCTTAACAATAAAGAGTTCCAGCAGCTCGATTTCTCCACGCTGCACCTCTCCGCGGGCGGCGGGATGCCGGTTCAGCAGGCGGTTGCCGAGCGCTGGGTGAAACTCACCGGGCAGTATCTGCTGGAAGGCTATGGCCTGACGGAGTGCGCCCCGCTGGTCAGCGTTAACCCGCATGACATCGACTACCACAGCGGCAGTATCGGTCTGCCGGTCCCGTCGACGGAAGCAAAACTGGTGGATGATGAGGATAACGAAGTGCCTCATGGTGAGCCAGGGGAGCTATGCGTCAGAGGGCCGCAGGTGATGCTGGGCTACTGGCAACGTCCGGATGCCACGGATGAGATCATCAAAGACGGCTGGCTGCACACGGGCGACATCGCGGTGATGGATGACGAAGGCTTCCTGCGCATCGTCGATCGCAAGAAAGACATGATCCTGGTGTCAGGGTTCAACGTCTATCCGAACGAAATCGAAGACGTGGTGATGCAGCACAGCGGCGTGCTGGAAGTGGCGGCGGTGGGCGTTCCTTCCGGCAGCAGCGGTGAAGCGGTGAAGATATTTGTGGTCAAGAAAGATCCTTCTCTGACCGAGGATGCGCTGATAACGTTCTGTCGCCGTCAGCTGACGGGCTATAAAGTGCCGAAGCTGGTGGAATTCCGGGATGAGCTGCCGAAATCCAACGTCGGGAAGATATTACGACGAGAATTACGTGACGAAGCCCGTGCCAAAGTGGACAATAAGGCCTGAGCTTCACGTTAATCGCCCAGACGCCGGTTAAGCCGGCGTTTTTTATGGGCGCAAACAAAAGAGAGTCCGATTTGAATTACCAGATGATCACTACCAACGACGAGCTGGCTTCGCTGTGCGAGGTGACGCGTGAATTTCCCGCTATCGCCCTGGATACGGAATTTGTCCGCACCCGAACGTACTATCCGCAGCTGGGTCTGATTCAGATGTATGACGGCAAACACGTGTCATTGATTGACCCCCTCGGCATTACCGACTGGGCGCCAATGCGCGAGCTGTTGCTGGATACCGCCGTGACCAAATATCTGCACGCGGGCAGTGAAGATCTGGAAGTCTTTCTCAACACTTTTGGCATCATGCCGCAGCCGCTGATTGATACCCAGATCCTCGCGGCGTTCAGCGGTCGTCCGCTCTCCTGGGGCTTCGCCGCGATGGTGGAAGAGTACACCGGTCTGACGCTGGATAAGAGCGAATCGCGTACCGACTGGCTCGCGCGTCCCCTAACGGCGCGTCAGCTTGAATACGCCGCGGCAGACGTCTTTTACCTTCTTCCAATTGCCGGCCAGCTTATGAAAGAGGCTGAGGCGTCCGGCTGGCTGTCTGCCGCACTGGACGAGTGCCGCATGACGCAGCAGCGTCGTCAGGAAGTGGTTGATCCGAAAGAGGCCTGGCGTGACATCACCAACGCCTGGCAGCTGCGCACCCGCCAGCTGGCCTGTCTGCAACTGCTGGCTGACTGGCGTCTGCGTAAAGCACGTGAGCGCGATCTGGCGGTTAACTTCGTGGTGCGTGAAGAACACCTGTGGGCGGTGGCGCGCTATATGCCGGGTAGCCTTGGCGAACTGGACAGCATTGGCCTTTCCGGGAGTGAGATCCGTTTCCACGGTAAAACGCTGCTCGCGCTGGTAGAGAAAGCTCAGCAGCTGCCGGAGGACGCACTGCCAGAACCACTGCTTAACCTGATGGATATGCCGGGCTACCGCAAGGCATTCAAAGATATCAAAGCGCTGGTGCAGACGGTGGCGGGGGAAAGCAAACTGAGTGCCGAACTGCTGGCTTCACGTCGTCAGATTAACCAGCTGCTGAACTGGCACTGGAAGTTGAAACCGCAAAATGGTTTACCGGAGCTGGTCGCCGGATGGCGGGGGGAACTGATGGCCGAACGCCTGAATACCCTGCTGGAAGGGTATCCGCGCTAAAGAATTGTAGCCCCGGTAAGCGCAGCGCCACCGGGGAAATTGCCGGGTGGCGCGTTGCTTGCCCGGCCTACAAAACCACAACCGGATTAACGCGACTCTTCCGCTTCCGGAAGCGTGACGTTCAGCTCCAGAATCGAAATATCCCCGTCTTTTTGCTCCAGCTGAACGGTGACCATTTCCGGGTCAATCTGCACGTATTTGCAGATCACTTCCAGAATGTCTTTGCGCAGCTGCGGCAGGTAGTGCGGTTCGGCGTCGCTACGACGACGTTCCGCCACAATGATTTGCAGACGTTCTTTTGCGATGTTGGCGGTGCTTTTTTTCCGCGAGAGAAAAAAGTCCAGTAATGCCATAACTTATCCTCCGAACAGGCGTTTGAGGAAACCTTTCTTCTCTTCTTCAATGAAGCGGAAAGGACGTTCTTCTCCCAGCAGACGGTCAACGGTATCCGCATACGCTTTACCCGCGTCTGCCTGTGTATCCAGGATCACGGGCTCGCCCTGGTTAGAGGCGCGCAACACGGACTGATCTTCCGGGATCACGCCAACCAGTTTGATGCGCAGGATCTCCAGCACGTCTTCCATGCTCAGCATGTCACCTTTGTTCACCCGGCCCGGGTTGTAGCGGGTCAGCAGCAGGTGCTCTTTGATTGGCTCCTGGCCATTTTCCGCGCGACGGGATTTCGAGGCCAGAATGCCGAGAATACGGTCGGAATCACGTACTGACGAGACCTCCGGGTTGGTGGTGATGATGGCTTCATCCGCGAAGTAGAGCGCCATCAGCGCGCCGGTTTCGATACCGGCCGGGGAGTCGCATACCACAAAGTCGAACTCCATCTTTTTCAGATCGTCGAGCACCTTTTCCACGCCTTCGCGGGTCAGGGCGTCTTTATCACGGGTCTGGGACGCCGGAAGAATGTAGAGGTTCTCGGTACGCTTATCTTTAATCAGCGCCTGGTTAAGGGTGGCATCGCCCTGAATGACGTTCACGAAGTCATACACCACGCGACGCTCGCAACCCATGATCAGGTCCAGGTTACGCAGACCGATATCGAAGTCGATTACGACGGTTTTCTTTCCCTTCTGGGCCAAACCAGTAGCGATGGCCGCGCTGGAGGTGGTCTTGCCAACGCCTCCTTTACCCGAAGTCACAACAATAATGCGTGCCATAGAAATTCCTTGTTAAAAGGGATCAATTTAACGGTTGAACGGTCAAAGCGTTATCTGCCAGTTGCAGACGGGCCGCTTTGCCATAAAATTCGGCTGGGATTTTATCGCTCAGCCAATATTCACCTGCGATAGACACCAGTTCTGCCGTCAGGTGAGTACAAAAAATTTGTGCTTCTCGATCGCCGCTGGCGCCCGCAAGCGCACGTCCACGCATCATACCGTAAACGTGAATATTGCCATCTGCAATCAGTTCAGCGCCCGCACTGACGTGGCTTGTAACAATCAGATCACAGTTTGGCGCATAAATGCGCTGACCGGAACGAACCGGCAGATCAATCAATCGCGTTTTTGTGACTGGGGCTACATTTTGCGCCGGAGGTGGGGGAGCGGGAACGGTTGCAGGCGTTGCACGTGGGGCTTTTTCTTTGCCCTCGTTTAACAAGGGCAAACCCGCGCGTTCAATTTCGGCTTTTAACTCTGCGTCTTTGCAGCCGCTAATGCCCACGATGCGCAACCCCGTGGAGGCGACGGCCTGCTGGAGCCGCTTCCAGTTAATCGGCCCCTCAAGGTCGCTTACATTGACGACGACAGGAGCATGCTTAAGAAAAGCGGGAGCCTGCGCGATTTTGTCTTCTAACGCCTGACGAATAACCTCGGGTTTTGCATCATGCAAATGAACCACTGATAAGGTGAAGCTACTGCCTTTAAGCTCGATGGGCGTATTTGACATCCTGGCCTTACTCAATTTGCTATTAACCGCAACACATCGCCGCGATATTCCGAAGAGTATCAGGCATGTTATAGTCAGGAGTATATTGAGGCAAGCAACCACCCGTTAATTCAGAGTAAAAACATGTTTTGTGTGATCTACAGAAGTACCAGCCGCGACCAGACCTACCTTTATGTCGAAAAGAAAGACGATTTTTCCCGCGTGCCTGAAGAATTAATGAAAAGCTTTGGCCGACCGCAGCTGGCGATGCTGCTGCCGCTGGACGGCCGTAAGAAGCTGGTGAACGCCGATCTGGAGAAAGTCAAAAAGGCGTTAACCGAGCAGGGCTATTATTTACAGCTTCCGCCGCCACCGGAGAATTTATTAAAACAGCATCTTGAGGTGAGCGGAAAGAAATAAGCCCGGGTCCTTCCGGGAACAACTCATCAACCGATTAGGGGTCGACCATGTATCAACATCATAACTGGCAAGGTGCATTACTGGATTATCCCGTCAGCAAAGTGGTCTGCGTGGGCAGCAACTATGCAAAACATATTCAGGAGATGGGCAGCGCCGTGCCGGAAGAGCCGGTTCTGTTTATTAAGCCAGAAACCGCACTGTGCGATATTCGCCAGCCGCTGGTTCTGCCGCAGGGACTGGGCTCGGTGCATCATGAAGTGGAGCTGGCGGTGCTGATCGGCGCGACGCTGCGCCAGGCGACCGAAGAGCATGTAGAGAAAGCGATTGCGGGTTACGGTGTCGCGCTTGACCTGACGCTGCGTGATGTTCAGGGCAAAATGAAGAAAGCGGGGCAGCCGTGGGAAAAAGCGAAGGGTTTTGATAATTCATGCCCGATTTCCGGTTTCATTCCGGTGAGTGAATTTACCGACGATCCGCAGAACACGCCGCTCAGCCTGAAGGTCAACGGCGAGATCCGCCAGCAGGGAACGACCGCTGACATGATCCATAAGATCGTTCCGCTGATTGCCTACATGAGCCGCTTCTTCACCCTGAAACCAGGCGACGTGATCCTCACCGGCACCCCGGAGGGTGTGGGGCCGCTGCTTAGCGGCGACGAACTGGATGTCAGTTTTAACGGCCTGTCGCTGAAAACCCGCGTGCTGTAAAAGCACCTTGCCGCCTGAAAAGGGCGGCAAAACTTGCATCAACGTGCCAGACTCGTTATAAGGTGCGCTCTATTTTGACGTGTGGACATCCCGATGAACGACATTCCTTTCTGGCAAAGCAAAACTCTCGACGACATGACCGACGCGGAGTGGGAATCGTTGTGTGACGGCTGCGGGCAGTGCTGCCTGCATAAGCTGATGGATGAAGATTCGGACGAGATCTATTTCACCAACGTAGCCTGCAAGCAGTTAAACATCAAAACCTGCCAGTGCCGCAACTATGAGCGCCGTTTCGAATATGAGCCGGACTGCATCAAGTTAACCCGTGAAAATCTACCGACCTTTGAGTGGCTGCCGCATACCTGCGCGTATCGCCTGCTGGCGGAAGGGAAAGATCTGCCCACATGGCATCCGTTGTTGACGGGGTCGAAAGCGGCGATGCACGGTGAACGTATTTCCGTGCGCCACATTGCGGTGAAAGAGTCCGAGGTGCGGGACTGGGAAGACCACATTATGAATCACCCTAATCGGTGACAATAAAAAACCCGCCGAGGCGGGTTTTTTATTGTGCGCAATTTTGTCGAGTGGCGCTGCGCTTACCCGACCTGCAAAACTGACGTTGCCGTTTTGCTTTTACCGTCCAAAAAGATCGCGTTTCTTTGGTTTGAACGGCTGGGCAATCAGCACCAGCAGCGCCACCACAAAGTAGGCGACAAAAATGCCCACCAGCCACTGCGGCATCTCCAGCGTCAGGAATTCCCACTGGCGTACAGAGCAGTCACCGGAGGCCACAAACACCTGCGGCAGCCATTTATCCAGCGGCAGCCAGCTCGGGAAGCGGGCGGCAAAATCGCAGGTCATAAACGGCGACGGGTGAAGCTGCATTTGGGTGTGCTCCCAGGCAAGCGCAATGCCTTTCCCGGCGCTGTACAGCCAGATGGCAATTGCCGCATAGCGTAACGGTGATTTGGGTGCAATCGCACCTACCAGACCCGCGCCCATAATGCCGAACAGCGCACAACGCTCATAAATACACAGTACGCAAGGTTTCAGCCCCATCACATGCTGAAACCACAGCGCGACCATTTCCAGCGCAAAGGCGGTCAGGGCCATCAACAACCACGCTCCGCGACCGCGTGAGCACTGGTTCAAAAATCGCAACATAATCATTTCCCTGGAACATGCTTAGACAGCGCAGTGTAAACGAATTTTAATGCGCCGCAAGTATACCTGCTTGCAATAACCATTGCGTACAGGGAACGAGAGTAATTTTGATGCACAGTAAACCAACCAGGGTAAGCACCAGCGTATACGGCAGCGCCATCCAGACCATTCTTCCATAAGAAAGTCGTATGAGTGGCGCCAGCGCCGAGGTCAGCAGGAAGAGGAATGCCGCCTGACCGTTCGGGGTTGCCACGGAGGGGAGGTTGGTTCCGGTGTTGATCGCCACCGCCAGCAGCTCGAACTGTTCACTGCTGACAATCCCTTGCTCCATCGCGGCTTTGGCCTCATTGATGTATACCGTCCCGACAAAGACGTTATCGGATATAGAGGACAACAGACCGTTAAACAAATAGAACAGCGTTAGCTGCGAATCTGGCGTGGCCTGAAGCACAAACGCGATGATCGGCGCGAACAGATGTTGGTCAATAATCACCGCCACGACGGCAAAAAACACCGCCAGCAGGGCGGTAAACGGCAGCGCTTCGGTAAAGGCTTTTCCGATAGCATGTTCGTCCGTAACGCCGCCCAGGCTGGTTGCAAGGATAATTACCGACAGGCCAATCAGCCCCACCTCGGCAAGGTGGAAGGCCAGCGCAGCGATAAGCCACACGCCGATGAAGCCCTGTGCAATCAGGCGCAGCGTCTCCTGGCGCGTGCGTTGTTTGCGGCTCTGCTCGTCAAACTTATGCAGCTCCTGGCGGACCTGATCGGGCAACGTCGCGCCATACCCAAAGAGGTTGAATTTTTCGACCAGCACACAGGTGGCTAACCCGCAGACCAGCACGGGTACGCTGACCGGCGCCATGCGCAGGAAAAATTCGCCAAAATGCCACTCAGCTGCTTTGGCGATAATCAGGTTTTGCGGCTCCCCGACCATGGTCATCACGCCGCCCAGCGCCGTCCCCACGCCTGCATGCATCATCAGGCTGCGCAGAAATGCGCGGAACTGTTCCAGCACATCGCGGCTGTGCGCCTCAACGTGGCTGTCGTCCTGCAAGTTATCGCCAGGACGAGACGAGGCCACCCGGTGGTAAATCCCGTAAAAGCCGACGGCGACGCTGATCACTACCGCCACGACCGTCAGCGCATCCAGGAAGGCAGAGAGGAAGGCTGCGGCGAGGCAAAACGCCAGCGAGAGCAGCGTTTTCGACGGAATGCTCAGCAGCAAACGGGTGAAGATAAACAGCAGAAGCTGCTTCATAAAGTAGATCCCCGCCACCATGAAGATCAGCAGCAGCAGGACTTCAAGATTCGACGCTATCTCGTTTTTAACATGCTCCGCGCTGGTCATTCCAATGACCACGGCTTCCAGCGCCAGCAGCCCGCCGGGCAACAGCGGATAGCACTTCAGCGCCATCGCCAGGGTAAAGATAAACTCGGCGACCAACATCCACCCGGCAACGAAGGGATCCAGCAAAAAGATAACGGGATTAACGACCAGGAATACCAGTAAAGTGAGTTTGAACCAGTCAGGTGACTGACCTAAAAAGTTGCGCCACAGCGCGCGCCCAAATGAAATTTCCACGACAGACGTCCTTTCCCCGTCAAATAAGACAAGACATCAGTATACGCAAAAATGGCGGCAAAGCGGGGGATTAAGCCATTTGTAAATTTCATAAAAATGAAACGGCGATCCCTCTTTTCTGTCTCTGCTGCGCTATCTGCCTCTGCACGCCTCTGGTATGATGAGTGCAATTTGCTAAAGCTGTGTAATGGAAATCTCACTATGGTCATTAAGGCGCAGAGCCCGGCGGGTTTCGCGGAAGAGTACATCATTGAAAGCATCTGGAATAATCGTTTCCCTGCGGGATCAATTCTACCTGCTGAACGCGAACTCTCTGAACTGATTGGCGTCACCCGTACCACGCTGCGAGAAGTGCTCCAGCGTCTGGCGCGCGATGGCTGGTTGACGATACAGCATGGCAAACCCACTAAAGTGAATAACTTCTGGGAAACGTCCGGGCTGAACATTCTGGAAACGCTGGCGCGTCTCGATCACGAAAGCGTACCGCAGCTGATTGATAATCTGCTTTCCGTGCGCACCAACATCGCCACCATTTTCATCCGCACCGCGTTTCGCCAGCACCCTGAAGATGCGCTGAAGGTACTTGCTACCGCCAATGAGGTGGAAGACCACGCGGATGCCTTTGCGACCCTGGATTACAACGTGTTCCGTGGTCTGGCGTTTGCTTCCGGCAATCCGGTTTACGGTCTGATCCTGAATGGAATGAAAGGGTTATATACGCGCATTGGTCGTCACTACTTTGCTAACCCTGAAGCCCGCAGTCTGGCGCTTGGCTTCTATCATAAACTGAGCAAACTCTGCACCGAAGGGCTGCACGATCAGGTCTATGAAACCGTGCGTCGTTACGGCCACGACTCCGGTGAAATCTGGCACCGGATGCAGAAAACGCTGCCGGGTGATTTAGCGATTCAGGGCCGGTAAAAGAAAAAACCTCTCGATTGAGAGGTTTTTTTTCGCCGGGTGGCGGCTTCGCCTGAGCCGGCCTACAGGTCCCGTAGGCCCGGTAAGCGTAGCGCCACCGGGCAAAAAATCCCACTACAGCGTATTCAACCGCGCCGGACACCGCTCCAGCAGCTCCACGCTGCCATCTTCGTTCTGCTGTTCCAGCAAGACGTCAAATCCCCACAGGCGATGCACATGCTTCAGCACTTCCTTACGCCCCTTATCCAGCGGCGCGCGGTTGTGCGGAATATAGCGCAACGTCAGAGAGCGATCGCCGCGCAGATCCACGTTCCAGACCTGAATGTTCGGCTCAAGATTACTCAGGTTGTACTGGGACGACAGGCGCGAGCGGATCTCGCGATAGCCCTCTTCGTTGTGGATCGCGGAGATCTCCAGGAAGTTGTTGCGGTCATCATCCAGTACGGTGAAGAAGCGGAAATCACGCATGATCTTCGGCGACATGAACTGGCTGATAAAGCTCTCATCCTTAAAATCACGCATCGCGAAGTGCAGCGTTTCCAGCCAGTCGGAACCGGCAATATCCGGGAACCAGTATTTGTCCTCTTCGGTGGGCGACTGACAAATACGCTTGATATCCTGGAACATGGCAAAGCCGAGCGCGTACGGGTTAATACCGCTGTACCACGGGCTGTTATATGCCGGCTGGAACACCACGTTGGTGTGGCTGTGCAGGAACTCCATCATAAACCGTTCAGAGACTTTTCCCTCGTCATACAGGTGGTTCAGAATGGTGTAGTGCCAGAAGGTCGCCCAGCCTTCGTTCATGACCTGGGTCTGCTTCTGCGGATAGAAATACTGGCTCACCTTGCGCACGATGCGCAGGATCTCACGCTGCCACGGCTCCAGCAGCGGGGCGTTTTTCTCCATAAAGTAGAGCAGGTTTTCCTGCGGCTCGGAAGGGTAGCGACGCGCCTCGGCGACGGTTTTCTCCTCCTCACGTTTTGGCAGGGTACGCCACAGCATATTCACCTGGCTTTGCAGATACTCCTCGCGGCTCTTCTGCCGGGCTTTCTCCTCTTGCAAGGAGATCTTCTGCGGACGCTTATAGCGGTCAACGCCGTAGTTCATCAGCGCGTGGCAGGAGTCCAGCAGTTTCTCCACTTCGTCCACGCCGTAGCGCTCTTCGCAGTCGGTAATGTAGTTACGGGCGAAGATGAGGTAATCAACGATGGAGCTGGCGTCCGTCCAGCTGCGGAACAGATAGTTATTTTTGAAGAACGAGTTATGTCCATAGCAGGCGTGCGCCATCACCAGCGCCTGCATGGTAATGGTGTTCTCCTCCATCAGATAGGCAATACACGGGTTAGAGTTAATGACGATTTCATACGCCAATCCCTGCTGCCCGTGCTTATACAGCCGCTCTGTCTCAATGAATTTTTTACCAAACGACCAGTGCGGATAGTTAATCGGCATCCCGACGCTGGAGTAAGCGTCCATCATCTGTTCCGAGGTGATGACTTCAATCTGATGGGGGTAGGTATCCAGACGATAGAGTTTGGCCACCCGGTCGATCTCCGCCAGGTAGACATCCAGCAACTCGAAGGTCCAGTCGGGTCCATCGCTCAGACGGGTGCTGTCCCTGGACATGGAATCTAGTGTAGCCATTAGCGCGCCCTCGTTGTTGGTCGCTCTCTCTGACTGGAGAGCCTCCTTTCAAGCATAGATCACCCCATTCAAATACGCGGGGCGCAGAAATTTTTTCTTTGCGATTTCACGTTTTCGATACGGCAAAAAAAGCGGTGCTCACAGAATTTTCTACTGGTTAAAAATAACGCGCAGCAGGAGATCCCAAATAAGCGCTATCCCCTGATACAGCGGGATATGTGAGTTGAGTCACCATAAAAAAGTCATATGTTGAATAATATTTTCAACTAGGTTATCAATCTGTAATTAGATGATTGTTCTTTTGCTCATAATGGAGTGGCTATGCGTGTTGTCATACTGGGAAGTGGTGTCGTTGGCGTAACCAGCGCCTGGTATTTAAGTCAGGCGGGACATGAGGTTACCGTTATCGATCGCGAATCCGGTCCGGCGCTGGAAACCAGTGCGGCGAATGCGGGGCAAATCTCCCCGGGCTACGCTGCGCCGTGGGCGGCCCCGGGCGTTCCGCTGAAGGCGATCAAATGGATGTTTCAGCGACATGCGCCGCTGGCGATCAGCCTCGACGGCACGCAGTTCCAGCTTAAGTGGATGTGGCAGATGCTGCGCAACTGCGACACCCGCCACTATATGGAAAACAAAGGGCGCATGGTGCGTCTGGCGGAATACAGCCGCGACTGCCTGAAGGCGCTGCGTGCCTCAACGGGCATTGAATATGAAGGACGCCAGGGCGGCACGCTTCAGCTGTTCCGTACCGCGCAACAGTACGAAAACGCGACCCGCGATATCGCCGTGCTTGAAGATGCGGGCGTACCGTATCAGCTGCTGGAAGCCAGCCAGCTGGCGCAGGTGGAGCCAGCGCTTGCCGAGGTCGCGCACAAGCTGACGGGCGGTCTGCGTTTACCGAACGATGAAACCGGCGACTGCCAGCTTTTCACCCAGCGTCTGGCGCGCATGTGTGAGCAGGCCGGGGTGAAATTCCGCTTCAATACTTCTGTCGACAAACTGCTGTCGGAAGGGGAGAAGATTTACGGCGTGAAGTGTGGGGAAGAGGTAATCAAAGCCGATGCCTACGTGATGGCGTTTGGCTCCTACTCAACCGCGATGCTGAAAGGGATCCTGGATATCCCGGTCTATCCGCTGAAAGGCTACTCCCTGACCATTCCTGTGAAAGAGGACAGCGGTGCGCCGGTCTCGACCATTCTTGATGAAACCTACAAAATCGCCATCACCCGCTTCGATAACCGGATCCGCGTCGGCGGCATGGCGGAAATCGTGGGCTTTAATACTGAGCTGCTTAAACCGCGTCGTGAAACGCTGGAGATGGTCGTGGGCGATCTCTTCCCGCGCGGAGGCTTCATTGAGCAGGCAACGTTCTGGACCGGCCTGCGCCCAATGACCCCGGACGGCACGCCGATTGTGGGCCGTACGCCATACAAAAATCTGTGGACCAACACCGGCCACGGTACGCTTGGCTGGACCATGGCCTGCGGTTCGGGCCAGCTGCTGAGCGACCTGATCTCCGGGCGGACGCCGGCAATTCCGTTTGACGATTTGAGCGCCGCACGCTATCAATCAGGGTTTACCCCATCGCGTCCACAACACCTGCACGGCGCGCATAATTAAGGAGTCACAATGTCCCGTCCTATTCTGGCCCAGCTGGATTTGCAGGCGCTGAAGGATAACCTGCAAATTGTTCGCCGTGCTGCGCCGGGTTCTCGTGTCTGGTCGGTGGTGAAAGCCAACGCCTACGGTCATGGTATCGACCGTATCTGGAGTGCGCTCGGCGCCACCGATGGTTTTGCCCTGCTGAATCTGGAAGAGGCCATCCTGCTGCGCGAGCGCGGCTGGAAAGGACCGATCCTGCTGCTGGAAGGATTCTTCCATGCGCAGGATCTGCCTCTGCTGGATAAGTACCGCCTGACGACCAGCGTTCATAGTAACTGGCAGATCAAGGCGATTCAGGACGCGAAGCTGCATGCCCCGCTGGATATCTATCTCAAAGTGAACAGCGGGATGAACCGTCTGGGCTTTCAGCCTGAACGGGTGCACACGGTCTGGCAGCAGCTTCGTGCGCTGAAAAACGTCGGTGAGATGACGCTGATGGCGCATTTCGCCGATGCGGAAAAGCCGGACGGAATTGCCGATGCCATGGTCCGCATTGAGCAGGCGGCAGAAGGGCTGGACTGTCCGCGCTCGCTGTCGAACTCAGCGGCAACGCTCTGGCATCCTGAAGCGCACTACAACTGGGTGCGTCCGGGGATCGTTCTGTACGGCGCGTCACCCTCAGGTCAGTGGCAGGATATCGCCAACAGCGGCCTGAAGCCGGTGATGACGTTACGAAGCGAGATTATCGGCGTGCAGACGTTAAAAGCGGGCGATACGGTGGGCTATGGCAGCCGTTATCGGGCAGCGGGCGAACAGCGTATCGGTATCGTGGCGGGGGGCTATGCAGATGGTTATCCGCGCATCGCCCCGAGCGGCACGCCGGTGTGGGTCGATGGCGTGCGCACCGGCACGGTAGGCACCGTCTCAATGGACATGCTGGCCATTGATTTAACGCCGTGTCCCCAGGCGGGGATCGGGTCACCGGTTGAGCTGTGGGGCAACGAAGTTAAAATTGATGATGTGGCCGCTGCGGCGGGCACCGTTGGGTATGAGCTGATGTGCGCGCTGGCACCCAGAGTGCCTGTTGTGACGGTGTAACTTGTGTATGTGCCGGGTGGCGGCTTCGCCTTACCCGGCCTACAAAAGCCCGAAAGTAGGTCGGGTAAGCGTTAGCGCCACCCGGCAAAAAAGCAGCTACTCCGCCTCTTCCTCCATCGGCCTTACGCCGACTTTGCGCACCGCATTATCTTCTTTCTCGGCTACCGTCCAGATCATCCCGGCAAACTCCACCTGGTCACCGACGACCGGCGCAGCCCCTAATAATTGCTGAATAATTTCACCCAGTGTTTGCTGGTTATCGCGATTCTCCAGTCCACCTTCCAGGCCATAAATCAGCGCCACATCCGCAAAGCGGGCGCTGGCTTCGAGGATAAAATCGCCGAAGAAACGCTGATCCAGCGCCACCGGGGGCGACTGGCTGAACAGCTTGCCGAGGGCAGGCAGGTCGCGCTCGCGGCCAATCACGCAGAGAATATCGTTCTCACGCAGCCGCGTGCTGCCGGTCGGGTGAAGCAGGGCGTTATCCCGGAACAGGGCGGCAATGCGCGTTTCAGCGGGCATATGCAGATCGCGCAGGGACGCGCCCACGCACCACTTATCGGCGCTTAGCTGGTAGACAAACTGTTCCCAGGGATTCTCAGGGTGAATATCCAGCCCCACGCGGGAGACCGGCCAGCCAATGGGCGGTACCACCACTTTGGCTTTTTTCGCCGCCCAGCCCAGCGACGTCCCCTGGAACAGCAGCGACACCAGCACCACGAAGAAGGCGACGTTAAAGAACAGGCGGGCGTTGTCCAGCCCGGCCATCATCGGGAACACTGCCAGAATAATCGGCACCGCGCCGCGCAGACCCACCCAACTGATAAATATCCGCTCACGCAGGTTAAACCCGCGGAACGGTAGCAGCCCGGCAAACACCGACAGCGGACGGGCGAAGAAGATCATCCAGGCCGACAAAAGCAGCGCCGGTACGGCGATAGGCAGCAGGTCCGACGGCGTCACCAGCAGGCCCAGCACCAGGAACATGGCAATCTGCGCCAGCCAGGCCAGACCGTCGAAGTTCTGCAAAATGGCGTGACGGTTGCGAATCGGTCGGTTGCCCAACAGGAAACCGCAAAGGTAAACCGCCAGAATACCGCTGCCGTCCAGCGCGGTGGTGACGGCAAAGATCAGGATCCCGCCGCTCAGGGCCAGCAGCGGGTAAAGGCCGGAAGGCAGCGTAATACGGTTGATCGTCTGCTGTAACAGGTAACCGCCGCCGAGACCAATGATAATCCCCAGGCCAAACTGCTGGAGGATGTGCCAGGCGAACATCCAGCTCAGGCCGGTTTCGTGCTGCTGGATCATCTCAATCAGAGTGATGGTCAGGAACACCGCCATCGGATCGTTACTGCCGGATTCAATCTCCAGCGTGGAGCCAACGCGTTCGTTCAGCCCCTTGCCGCCGAGCAGCGAGAAAACCGCTGCCGCATCGGTCGAGCCGACAATCGCGCCAATCAGCAGGCCTTCCATAATATCGAGGTTAAACAGCCAGGCCGCCATCATACCGGTCAGGCCGGAGGTGATCAGCACCCCGACGGTCGCCAGAGACAGCGCCGGGCCTAAGGCCACGCGGAACGAACTTGCCTGGGTGCGCATACCGCCGTCCAGCAGGATGACCGCCAGCGCGAGGTTACTCACCATATAGGCGAAAGGGTAATTATCGAAGGGGATACCGCCGATTCCGTCGACTCCCGCCAGCATGCCGATAGCCAGGAAAATGACAAGAATAGGTATGCCAAGGCGCGATGAAAATGAACTTAATAAAATGCTGAAGGTTACCAGGATGGAACCCAGAATGAAAAGACTGATTATCGCTGTGGCACCCAATGTCGTCTTACTCCCACCTCAATGTGAACGCTGTTATTAAAACCCTAACATATTAACAACGGTAACAGCGTTTTATTGAGGGGGAATAACGGCTTTTTTATGCCTTTAAGACCGGATGACCGCTGATTGTTAACCGACTGCCTGAATTATCGTGTACAAGGTGCGCCCGGGCACCCAGCGGCAGCGTAACGGTTTGCTGCTCATGGCCGAAATCCAGGCCGGCGATCACCGGGATATCCAGGCGGGAACGAATGAAATCAATCATCGTTTCCAGGGAATAGCCTGCATCGTAATCGTTGGGGGCTGAACCGCTAAAACTGCCCAGCACAATGGCCGACTGCCGATCCAGGATCCCGGCGTGATACAGCTGCAACAGCATGCGTTCGACACGGAACGGGTGTTCATTGATATCTTCCAGCACCAGTATGCCATCCGTGATCTGCGGCAGCCACGGCGTACCAATTAGCGACACCAGCATCGCGAGGTTGCCGCCCCACAGCTGTCCTTCACATTCCCAGTGCGGTCCATTGCCTTGCCACTCGATGGTGAACGTCGGGTTTTGCAGGGCGCGCCAGAAATGGTCCTGCGTAAACGCATCCAGCTCCGGCGCGCCAAAGTTACCGGCCAGCATCGGGCCGCTAAAGGTAATGACGTTATGCAACGCCAGCAGGCCGAGCTGGATCGCCGTGAAATCGCTGTGTCCGCAGATTAACAGCGGATCCTGCTGCTGGCGCGCGGCCAGCCCGGCCCAGTCGATGCTCTCCAGCAGCCGGCTTGCGCCATAGCCGCCGCGCACGGCCAGCACAATGGTGTTTTCACCTTCCAGCGTCGCCAGGCTGTTGATATCGCTCAGTCTCTGCGCCTCCGTACCGGCAAAACGCTGCATGCGGCGGGGGATAATTGTCTGATTTTCTACCTGATGGCCCATTTCCAGCAGGCGTTGAACGCCCCGCTGTGCCGCCTCCTGATTGATGCAGTAGCCTGACGGTGCGATGAGATGAAACTGAGGCATGGCAATTCCTTGCTGAATGAGAATCTAATTGTCTATATCATGCCGCTTATACGCCGCCTGCTTCAAGGGGCGACGTACCGCGATGACCGGCTATAAGGATAGATGACGTGAAATTGAGATGGTTTGCTTTTTTGATTGTGCTGCTCGCTGGCTGTAGTTCAAAACATGATTATCAAAATCCCCCCTGGAACCCTGAAGTGCCGGTAAAGCGGGCCATGCAGTGGATGCCGATCAGCGAACAAGCCGGGAAGGCCTGGGGCGTGAGCCCGCGTCTGATCACGGCGATCATTGCCGTGGAGTCCGGCGGCAACCCGACGCTGGTGAGTAAATCGAATGCGGTGGGGCTGATGCAGTTAAAAGCCTCGACGGCGGGAAGAGAGGTCTATCGCTACATGGGCTGGAAGGGACAGCCATCCACCAGCGAGCTGAAAAACCCGGAGCGTAATATCTCTATGGGAACCGCTTACCTGAGCATTCTCGAGCATGGCATTCTGAAGGGGATTGACGATCCGGAAGTGATGCAATATGCACTGGTGGTGTCGTACGTTAACGGAGCCGGCGCGCTGCTCCGAACCTTCTCATCCGATCGCAAAGAGGCGATAGAAGAGATTAACGATATGGATAAAGATGAATTCTTCGAGCACGTTGTGAAGAATCATCCGTCAGCACAGGCTCCACGTTATATCTGGAAAGTCCAGAAAGCGATGGACGCCATGTAACGCCTTTGTCGGGCGGCAGCACGCTGCCCGACGCCTATCAGCGCACTTTATTCGCGCGTTCCCGCGCTTCACGCTCCAGTGAGAAGATGATGCGCTGTAGTTCGCGTTCGGCGCCTGGCCCGACATTCAGAAAGCGAAAGCTCAGTCGCGGCGTGGTAATGGTTTCGTTTTTGCTGTCCACCACCTTGCGCTCGCTGATGGCAATCAGCTGGGCGTCAAACCAGAAGCGTCCCCATCCGCCCATATCCAGCTCAATCTGACTAAAACGCATACCTTCCACCAGCCCTTCCGGCTTCGGCGTATCCATTAACGCGCCCATCCCGCCCAGTGACAGGTCGAAGAGACGAAAGCGGATCTCTTTTTTGTCCGGCATTTTTGCCTTACAGAAATAGGCCGGGTGAAGCGGAGCGCTGATGCGAAAAAACTCCCGGCGTTGCACGAACCAGAGGTTAGCGGGCAGGGGAGCGATAAACGCAGGCAAACCCTGGTACGCGATCGTGGTCAGACGAGGCAGCACAAACTCGACTTTCGCCCCCTGCGTTTCGGCCATCACCGAGAGATTCTCTGCCTGTAGCGCGGCACGGTTTTCATCGCTCTGGCTACCCAGATCGACGATCAGGTGCTCTGCCGTCACGTCCAGGATCTTGCTGATAAACTGGCTGGTTGACCAGTTGATGCGCAGCGGCACCTCGCCTTTTTTCAGGTCGCGTAACACCCCTAATACAGCCAGCGGATTTTGTTTCAGGAACTGCTCACTGTAGCTACTCACGCCAGATGGCTCCTCGATAGATGACAGACTGTCTCTGGGTTATCGGCACGCGGGCATGAAACTTAATACAAACGATCTGTTTTTCTCCGCCGATATTGATTTGCTAATGGAAATGATAATAATTGCCGTTCCCAATACCATCTAATAACAAGACGACACTATGAGCACTTCACGTTTTGCGTTATGCGCGTTGGCAGGCGCCGTCACGCTGGCATTGCAGACACAGGCTTTCGCAGAAGAGCCCACCATCGTGGTAACCGGTACAGAGCAGGGCAGCGCGCTCCCTGCCTGGACCAATAGCGCCACGAAATCAGCCGTCGCGGAAAGTAAAACGCCGCAGGTAATCAACACCATCGCCGCTAAAGAGATTGAGCAGCGGCACGCCAGTTCGGTAAACGAGATCCTGCGCTATGCGCCGGGCGTTTCCACGGAGGTGCGCGGGAGCACCTCTTACATGAGCGAGTACAAAATCCGCGGGTTCAACGTCGATCAGGAGTTCTACAACGGCCTGCAACTTCCCTATAACGTCACCGGGAACACCAAAGCGCGAATCGATCCGCTGCTGATTGAGAGCGTCGATATCCTGAAGGGGCCGTCATCCGTGCTGTATGGCGGCGGCTCACCGGGCGGGCTGGTCAATATTCAGAGTAAAAAGCCGCAGAAAGAGGCGAAAACGGAACTGGGCTTTAATACCGGAAACCGCAATCTGAAAGAGGGATACCTGGACTCCACGGGGCAGATCGCGAACAGCGACTGGAACTATCGCCTGCTGGGCAAAGCGACGGAAAGTGACGAACAGGCGCACACCACGCGCTATGAAAACTATCTGGTGGCCCCCTCCGTGACCTGGCAGCCTGATGACAAAACGCGCCTGACCATTGACGCGCTGGCGCAAAATACGCCGAGCCTGACGCCGTCTGATCCGATGCCGCTAAGCTATCTGCGGTCTAAATACGCCGATCGTCGTGACTATGCCGGGGATGAGTGGAGCGGCTTTAAGCAGCGCCAGTGGATGCTGGGATACAGCTTTGAGCATGAGTTTGACAGTGGCTGGGGCTTTAACCAGAAAGCGCGCTACTTTGACGTGGACACCCACCAGCGCAGCGCCTATTCCACCGGGACGGGCAGCGAGGTCTACCAGCTTAACCGCTTCGCCTATACCACGGATGAAGATTTGCAGAGCTTCAATATTGATAACCAGGTCACCCGAACCGTCGCGCTGGGGGACTGGAAACATCATCTGCTGGCGGGCTTTGACTACCAGAAGCTGAACTCTCACTTCCATTATCGTTACGCCTCATCCACCCCGGGTATCGATATGCGTCATCCGGATCACTCGCAGATCGATAACGATGCGCTGGGGCTTGAAACCGCGCAGAAAAACCGACTCAGCTATCAGCAGAATGGCTATTACCTCCAGGATCAGATTGCGTTTGGCGGGCTGAACGTGCTGGCCAGCCTGCGCTATGACGACTACCGTTCCGTCACCACTAACTATCTGCAAAACGGTGACAAAGCCTGGGTATCGCAGGATCGCCTCACCAAACGACTGGGCGCGCTTTATGCCTTCGACAATGGACTCTCGCCGTTTATCAGCTATTCAGAAGGGTTCGCCCCAGTATCGCCGCAGGGCACGCTGACCGCGAAAGACGTTAAGCCCACCACCAGCAAGCAGGTGGAGGGTGGGGTGAAATACCTGCTGGCGGAATACGCAACCACCTTCACCGCCTCGGTGTTTAACATTCGTCAGAAAAATGTGGTGACCAGCGATCCGGGCTTCCTCAACTATCGCCAGACCGGGGAAGTGGAATCGAAAGGCGCGGAGCTTTCCGCTATGAGTCGTCCAACGGATAACCTGACGCTGATTGCCAACTATGCCTACACCCACGCCATCAATACCGAAGATGACAAGTACCAGGGCAAACGACCGACGCAGGTCCCTGAGAACGCCTTTAATCTGTGGGGCGATTACACCTTCGACAGCACGCCGCTGAGAGGGGTAACGCTGGGGGGAGGCGCACGCTACACCGGGCCGATGGAGATCTCGCCAGCCAACGACGCAGGCAAGCTGGGCGGTACGACGCAGTACGATCTGGCGGCATCTTACCGCATGGGTGAACTGGCGCCATCGCTGGAGGGGCTGACGCTGAAAGCGAGCGCGCAGAACGTCACCAACAAAGAGACGCTCACCTGCTATGACGCGACCAACTGCTGGATAGGCCGCGACCGCACCTTCCAGGTCGGGGCGAGTTACAGCTTCTGAAAAAAGCCCGGTGGCGCTAGCGGGTCACTTTATTGCACGGAACCTGACCCTCGCCCCTTTGGGGAGAGGGTCAGGGTGAGGGGCGCTACTGCGCCGCCTGTTTCGCAGGTGCAACATCATCGTTTGCCGCAGGCTGATTCTCCGGTACGGTGTCGCATGGCTTCTCTTTCGGGCAGACCATGTCCAGCATCCTGAGCGTCACGCCGTTACTCCAGCCGAAACCGTCCTGCAACGGATACTCACCGCCGCCACCGCCGGTACCGGTCGAAGAGACATCGTACTTCTCAACCAGTTTCTTCTCGCGATCGTAGGTATGCTGAACGTTTTTCAGGAAACGCCAGGTCACGTCCATCGCCACTTTCTGCTGACCATAGTTCTGCAACCCTTCCACCGCTACCCACTGCAACGGCGCCCAGCCGTTCGGCGCATCCCACTGCTGCCCGCTGTTGATGGTGGTGGTAGAAATACCGCCCGGTTTCAGCAGGCGCGACGATGCGGCTGCGGCCACTTTATCGGCGCGATCCTGTGATGCGGCCTTCACATACAGCGGGAAGAGGGCCGCGGCAGTCAGCTGATTACGCACCTTCCTGGTTTTCAGATCGTAATCCGCATACCAGCCCTCTTTATCGTTCCACAGGTGGCTCTCTATGGCTTTCTGACGCGCGGAGGCCAGCGCGTCATATTTACTTGCGCTGGCGGTATCCCCGTCTTCCTGGCTGGCACGGGCCAGCAGTTTTTCCATCTTAAACATCAGCGCATTCAGATCCACCGGCACGATGCTGGTGGTGCGGATGGTATCCAGCTTCTGAGGATCGTCCATCCAGCGGGAGCTGAAATCCCAGCCCGAGGCCGCGGCAGAGCGCAGATCGCGATAGATCTCGGTGGCCGGACGGTTAGGGTTATTTTTGGCGGTGGTGACGTCATCCAGCCACGACTCAGGGCGCGGCGTGTCCCGATCGTCCCAGTAGCGGTTGAGGATCGAGCCGTCATCCAGCTTCACCACGCGTTTGTTCGCCTGACCAGGCTGGAGCCCATCAGCCCCCTCCATCCAGTAGGCATACTCTTTTTCCATCTGCGGACGGTATTTCTTTAACGCGTCGCTGTCATGCGTGGCCAGCAATTCCACCATCAGCGAGAAGAACGGCGGCTGAGAGCGGCTCAGGTAGTAGGTGCGGTTACCGTTAGGGATATGGCCCCAGGTATCAAGCTCGTAAGCGAAGTTGTCCACCATGTCGCCGATCTTATCCCAGTGGCCGCTCTCGGCCAGCCCCAGCATGGTGAAATAGCTGTCCCAGTAATAGACTTCGCGGAAGCGTCCTCCCGGCACGACATAGGGTTTTGGCAGAGGCAGGAGGGAGTCCCATTTGTTCGCTTTGTCGGTGGTGCGGGTCAGAACAGGCCACAGATCGTCTATGTGTTCGCGCAGGCTCTGGCCCTCAGGGGGAACATATTTCTCACCCTCCTTCGGCAGGATAAAGTTCATCTCCACGAAGTGGCGCAGGTCAAAACCGGACTGGGTATGCTGCATCCGGTAATCCGCCAGGATCATTAGCGGGTCGCTTTTGGGAACGGCATCCGCGAAGGTTTTCTGATCCGGGAACAGTTTGGCGCTCTGTACGTCATTAAAGAGGGGGCCAAGAAGAATATCAGGTGAGCTTTGCTGGCTCGTTGGCTGGTCTTCAGCATAACCAAATGCGGTAACACCGAGTAGTGCGCCTGCCAACGCAAGGGGTAAAAAAGCGGGGCGTCGTGCGCGAGGTCTTATCATCGGTTCGTCTCCTGTCTTCACTGAGCAGCGTGACCGCTGTTGTCAATTACCTGAAAACCTTAGACGAATATCGTTAACTTCGCGTGTTGAATATCCCATTTTTCACATAACCAGATAATTCGGGTGCGCTTTCACAACACCGGGGGTGGTTTACTTAATTTTTAACCACATCACAGAAAGGCCGGGTAAGCTTCAAGCCACCCGGCTTAAGCCCTACAACCCTTTTTTATCCATAAGCACCGCCAGATCCACCAGACGGTTCGAGAAGCCCCATTCGTTGTCATACCACGACAGGATCTTCACCATATTCCCGCCAATCACCAGCGTTGAAAGCCCGTCGATGATGGATGAGCGCGGGTCGCCCTGATAATCACGGGAGACCAGCGGTTCATCGCTGTAGCCCAGGATGCCTTTCAGCGGCCCGCTGACGGCGGCCTGACGGAACGCGTCATTCACCTCTTCGGCGGTCACGTTGCGGCTCAGCGTCACCGTCAGATCGACAATCGACACCACCGGAACCGGTACGCGCAGGGAATATCCGGTGAGTTTACCGTCAAGTTCGGGGATCACTTTCCCGAGCGCTTTTGCCGCGCCGCTGGAATAAGGCACAATCGATAATGCTGCCGCGCGCGCGCCGCGCAGATCTTTTTCCGGCTGGTCATGCAGCGCCTGGCTGTTGGTGTAGGCATGCGTGGTGTTCATCAGCCCGTGTTCAATGCCAAACTGCTGGTGCAGCACCTGCGCCGCTGGCGCCAGACCATTAGTGGTGCAACTCCCGTTGCTGACCACAAAATGCTGGGCCGGATCGTACAGCGTGTGGTTCACGCCCATTACCACCGTCAGATCATCATTTTTAGCCGGGGCGGAAATAATGACGCGTTTTGCGCCGCCGCTCGTGATATGCACCGCTGCTTTTTCACGTTCGGTGAAGAAGCCGGTGGCTTCGATTACCACCTCAACGCCAGCGTCTTTCCACGCAATGTTTGCCGGGTCGCGTTCACTGAATACGGTGATGCGTTGCCCGTCAACCTGTAGCGCGCCGTCCGCCGCTTCAACGGGCACCGGCAGCGTGCCGAGCAGAGAGTCATATTTCAGCAGATGGGCGAGGGTTCTACTGTCCGTCAGATCGTTAATGGCCACAATCTGGAGATCCGGGTTGCCCAGCGCCGCGCGAAGAACATTACGTCCGATACGGCCGAAACCGTTAATACCGACCTTAACCATGATGCACTCCTTATCTGTGTTGTCTGGAGTGACTTTAGGCGTCAGGTCGGATGGCGTAAATGACAAAAAAGGATCAGATTACGCCATTCTGCGGCAGTGGAAGCGCTGGCGATATTCGCCCGGCGTGAGATGAAGCTGCTTTTCAAAAACGCGGCGCAGGTTGATGCTGGTCCCAAACCCGCTTTTTTCGGCAATGACCTCAAGCGGATACGAGGTCTGCTCCAGAAGCTGTCGTGCGGCGGCCAGGCGCGCTTCGGTGACATAACGGGCCGGAGGTACACCGACGTCACGCGTGAACACGCGGGTGAAATTGCGCGGACTCATGGCGACCCGTTCGGCCAGCCTTTCGACGCACAAATCTGCGGTGAGGTTTTGCAGGATCCAGCTTTGCAGTTCGCTAACCGGTCCGGTCGCGCCGGACTGCTCCAGTTTATAGCGGCTGAACTGTAGCTGGCCGCCAGGCCGACGCAGGTACATCACCATATCCTGCGCCACGTTGCGGGCGAGGGTGAAGCCGTAATCATCCTCCACCAGCGCCAGCGTCAGATCAAACCCGGAACTGACGCCACCGGACGTCCAGACGGGGCCATCCTGAACATAGAGCGGGCCGCCCTCAACGTTGACCGCAGGATAGCGGGTTTTCAGGGTTTCCAGCAGCCGCCAGTGGGTCGTCGCCCGGCGCCCATCGAGCAGTCCGGCCTGTGCCAGCAGCAGGGC
>NZ_QFRV01000061.1:0-27833 GCF_004136805.1 Enterobacter cloacae complex sp. GF14B | reverse complement strand
TGAACGCCGCGGTGGAAGCCGCCCGGGCCGGGGAGCAGGGGCGAGGCTTTGCGGTCGTGGCGGGTGAGGTACGTAATCTGGCCAGCCGCAGCGCGAATGCGGCCAAAGAGATCGAAGGGCTGATTGCGGATTCCGTTGCCCGCGTGGAGCAGGGGGCGCAGCTGGTGAACGATACCGGCACCACGATGGAAGCAATCCTGCGCGACGTGACGGAAGTGACCGTCATTATGAAGCAGATCGCCACCGCGTCAGAGGAGCAGAGCAAAGGAATTTCTCAGGTCGGCGTTGCCATCACGCAGATGGACGGCGTGACCCAGCAGAACGCCTCGCTGGTGGAGCAGGTTTCCGCCGCCGCCGCCGCACTGGAACGGCAGACCGAAGAACTCCAGCGCTCAGTGCAGAAATTCCGTCTCACCGCGTAACCTCATCGTGTCAGGCCGTCTCTGGCGGCCTGACGTTTATCGCTCTGAATAATCTGTGTTACCTGCGACAGCTGACCAATTTTCACTTCGCTTGCCCGCATAAATTTACTTTTGTCGATCAGCAGCAGCGACTGGCTGGCGCGGTTTAACAGCAGCGCCTTAAAGCCCGCGTTGTGCTCGGACGGATCCCAGAGGACGCCATGCTCATCGACCCCTTCACACGAGAAGATAAACAGATCGATCTCCAGCCCTTTTAGCTGCGTCACCAGCGCCGGATTAACATAGCAGCGATACTTACGCTCAAGCGTTCCGCCGGAGCAGATAAGCGTGATCCGCTCGCGCTTTGCCATCTCGTGGCAGACAGGCAGGCTGTTGGTAAATACGGTGAGGTCGATGTCCGGCAACTGGCGCGCCAGATGAAAGCAGGTTGAGCTGGCGTCGAGGGCGATGGTCATCCCTTCGCTGATCCAGCCCAGCGCGTGGCGGGCAATATCGGCTTTGTCGGCATAATGGCTTTTCAGGCGTGCGCCAAAGGGTTCACCGCTGTCGCGGCTGTCCGGGTGAATCAGACGCGCGCGCCCGTGCTGGCGCAGAAGCTTCCCCTGCTGCTGCAACGACTTCAGATCCCGGCGGATCGTCTCTTTGCTGACGGAGAGCTTTTCAGCCAGCACCTCGGTAGTCAGCCAGTCGCTTTGACTCAGCAGGGTGATAAGGCTCTGCTGTCGGGTCGCTTTTAGCGTCTGGTCTGACATACGAGGCTCCTTGCGCACGCGTGCTGACGCATTTTTCTCATCGCGGAAGAAGGGCGGCGAACCGCCCGGTCAAGGATCAACCCTGACGTTTATCTTCCGTCTGGGTATCGAAGTCGCTTGCTGAATGACGCTCATGCAACTGCTCGTTCAGCTCGCCGTTGGTACGGTTAACAATGCGCCCGCGTTTCACGGCCGGACGATTCGCCACATCTTTTGCCCAGCGCTGCACGTTGGTGTACTTCCCGGCATCCAGGAACTCGGCGGCGTTATAGACGCTGCCCAGCGCCACGCAGCCAAACCATGGCCAGACTGCCATATCCGCAATGGTATATTCCTCACCCGCTACGTAACGACCGCGCGCCAGCTGTTTGTCCAGCACGTCGAACAGGCGTTTAGCTTCCATGGTGAAGCGATCGATAGCGTACTCAATCTTCACTGGCGCGTAGTTATAGAAGTGGCCAAAACCGCCGCCGAGGAACGGGGCCGCGCCCTGTAACCAGAACAGCCAGTTCAGGGTTTCCGTTCGTCCTGCCGGATCTTTTGGCAGGAAGTGACCAAATTTCTCGGCCAGATAGAGCAGGATATTGCCGGATTCAAAGACGCGCGTCGGCGGGGTGGTGGAGTGGTCACGCAGGGCCGGGATCTTCGAGTTCGGGTTCACGTCGACAAAACCGCTGGAGAACTGATCGCCCTCGCCAATGCGGATCAACCATGCGTCGTATTCCGCGCCCGTCACGCCCAGCGCCAGCAGCTCTTCCAGCATGATGGTAACTTTCTGTCCATTCGGCGTACCGAGTGAGTACAGCTGGAGCGGGTGCGCGCCCACAGGTAGCTCTTTCTCGTGCGTCGCGCCCGAGACGGGACGGTTGATATTGGCGAACGCGCCGCCGTTATTCTGTTTCCATTCCCACACTTTCGGTGGCTGATAGGTGTTATCTGACATGTTGGCCTGCCTCTTTGGTGTTGTGTTGAGGCAGTGTAGCAGGAGATGCAGGAACCGTTTAACGATGCGAGCGTAATGGGCAGGGCGGGTGTATGATAACGCCACCTCTGTCAGTTAATTACAACGTGCAGACGACGACAACCCCACAAAAAAATTGCCGCCTGCCTGTTTTAGGTTGGACACATGCGTAAAGGAACGTTAAGCAGTGACGCCCCCTTCGGGACGTTATTAGGTTATGCGCCGGGTGGCGTGGCGATTTACTCTTCAAATTACGGCAGTCTCGATCCGCGTCGCTATCCGGAAGACGCGGAATTCCGCAGCTATATCGGCAACGAGTACATGGGCCATAAATGGCAGTGCGTTGAGTTTGCGCGCCGTTTCCTGTTTCTCAATCACGGGTTTGTCTTTACCGACGTCGGGATGGCGTGGGAGATCTTCTCCCTGCGTTTTTTGCGCCAGGTGGTAAACGACAATATTCTGCCGCTACAGGCCTTTGCCAATGGCTCAAAACGCGCGCCGCAGGCCGGTGCGCTGCTCATCTGGCAAAAGGGCGGTGAGTTTCATGAGACCGGCCACGTCGCCGTCATTACCCAGCTGCTGGATGACAGAGTGCGCATTGCCGAGCAGAACGTTATTCACTCCCCGCTGCCGATGGGGCAGCAGTGGACGCGCGAGCTGCGTCTGAGCGTGGAGGACGGTTGCTATACGCTTCATGACACGTTCAACGATACCGAGATCCTCGGCTGGATGATCCAGACGGAGGAGACGGAACACAGTATTCCTCAGCCGGAGATCGACGGTGAACTGCTGAAAATCAGCGGCGCGAGGTTGAAGAACAACCGCCAGTTCGACGGGAAATGGCTCAATGAAAACGACGCCCTGCAACAGGCTTACATTCGCGCCAACGGCCACGTTATCAACAACGATCCCTGCCAGTACTTCACCATTACCGAAAGCGCCGAGCAGGAGCTGATCAAAGCCACCAACGAACTGCACCTGATGTACCTTCATGCCACCGACAAGGTGCTGAAAGACGACAGCTTACTCGCGCTTTTCGACATCCCGAAAATTCTCTGGCCGCGTCTGCGCCTCTCCTGGCAGTGGCGTCGTCACCATATGATCACCGGTCGTATGGATTTCTGCATGGATGAGCGCGGCATTAAGGTTTACGAGTACAACGCGGATTCCGCCTCCTGCCATACCGAGGGCGGGCTGATTCTTGAAGAGTGGGTGAAAAACGGCTATCGCGGCACCGGCCACAATCCGGCGGAAGGCTTGCTGGAGGAGCTGACCGGCGCATGGAAGCACAGCCACGCGCGGCCGTTCGTCCATATCATGCAGGACAACGATATTGAAGAGGATTACCACGCGCTCTTTATTCAGCGCTCGCTGATCCAGGCCGGGTTTGAAACCAAAATCCTGCATGGACTGGGCGCGCTGAGCTGGGATGCCGCCGGGCAACTGATTGATGATGAAGGCCGTCACGTTAACTGCGTATGGAAAACCTGGGCCTGGGAAACGGCGATTGAGCAGATCCGCGAGGTGAGCGAAACCGAGTACGCCGCCGTGCCTATCCGCACCGGTCACCCGCAAGGTGAAGTGCGCCTGATTGACGTCCTGCTGCGCCCGGAAGTGCTGGTCTTTGAACCGCTGTGGACGGTGATCCCAGGTAACAAGGCGATCCTGCCGGTGCTGTGGCAGCTCTTCCCGAACCACCGTTACCTGCTGGATACCGATTTTGAGGTCAACGATCTGCTCAAACGGACCGGTTATGCCGTTAAACCGATCGCCGGACGCTGCGGGAGCAATATCGATCTGATCGGCGCCCAGGACGAACTGCTGGACCAGTCCAGCGGCAAGTTTGTTGACCGCAAGAATATCTACCAGCAGCTATGGTGCCTGCCGAAGGTTGACGGCAGATACATTCAGGTCTGCACCTTTACCGTGGGCGGGAACTATGGCGGAACCTGTCTGCGTGGGGATAACTCGCTGGTGGTGAAGAAAGAGAGCGATATTGAACCGCTGATTGTGGTGAAGGATAACTAATTCATACCCGCGACAAAAAAGCCCCCGCCGGATAACCTGCGGGGGCTTTTTCTTACTCTTCTTTCTCGTCCTGCTGCTCGCTGATCTTCAAATCAATGATCCGGCCAATCTGGTCATGGTAAACCGTCAGCAGGTTGTACTGGCTCATCTCGGACATAATTTGCGGCGTGACGTTAAAACTTTGGGCAAGCTCGTCATGGCGCAACATTTCCGGATGACGCCGCCTCACATGCGCGCGGCGGCGATTGTACTGATACCACAGGATCAGCAGCCAGCCGTTGAACGCGGCAATCAGCAGATAAACCAGCACTGTATTAAACGAGGCGATAATTGCGTTCCAGCGGTGATCGCCCTCCTCGGTTAACTGCATCCACAGCCTGGCGTACAGGAAAAACAGGAATCCTCCCCAGGCTATCAGCGTTAATGCAGCATCGAAAAGACGCGGTGCCAGCCGATGTTCAGTCAAAATTAACGTACTCTCGTTCATTGAATGCTCCCTTTACCCCGGTCCGGACTGATCCAGCGCGCGCGGGCGCGTTTACGTTTAAGCATGACTTTCGGAAATGCCACGAGGGTGGTAAACAGGCCAATCATCCAGTACACCATCGGGAACCAGATTACCCAGAACAGCGAGCCTGCCACTTTCCGCTCGTAGCGCCGCTCGATATACAAACTGACGAGGAATTGCAGCAGGCACATTACGCCCAGCAGCAGCCCGGTAAACGCCGGGGGAAACAGGCTCGCAACGGCCAGGTTCGCGGGAAGAGGGATAATATGGCTGAGAATGAACAACACCACGGTCGCCCCATAGGCAAATGCCCACAGCGTTGATAGGGCGTACTCGAGAAACAGGGGCCACATGCGATGATGCTCCCAGCGGGCCATCTTGCGCAGGTTAACCAGAAACACCTCTGCACCCCCCTGCGCCCAGCGCAGACGCTGCTTCCACAGTCCTTTTAGCGTCTCCGGCATCAGGATCCAGCACAGTGCCCGCGGCTCGAAAAAGATATCCCAGTGGCGAAGCTGAAGCTTCCAGCTTATGTCGATATCCTCTGTGATCATATCCGGGCTCCAGTACCCGACATCCGCCAGCGCCTGTCGGCGAAAGGCGGCGATGACGCCGGAGACGGTAAAGACCCGGCCATAGATCCGCTGCGTTCGCTTGATGAGGCCAATAATGGAAGAAAACTCGCCCACCTGAATACGACCAATCAGCGTTGAGCGCGTGCGAATACGCGGATTTCCGGTGACGGCCCCAACGTGGGGATACTGAATCAGCGGTGCCACCAGATACGCCGCGGTGTCGCGGTCGAGCAGGGCGTCGCCGTCAATGCAGACCAACAGATCGCCCCGGGCCGCCGCAGCGCCAGCCTTGAGCGCCACGGCTTTCCCCTGGTTCTCCGCGAGATTAATCACCCGCAGGCGCGGCTGCTCCCGCGCCAGCTGTTGCAGTACCTCCGCCGTGTTATCAGAAGAACCGTCGTTGATGGCGATAACTTCTACATTCCAGTACCGCTGATCCAGCGCGGCGCTAATGGTCTCCCGTGCGTTGCGTTCCTCATTGAAGCAGGGAATAAGAATCGAGATTAACGGCTCACCGGCTAAGGCGGGGGCGGGTGTTGCGTTATCCCACGACCAGTGCCGTTCAAGCTGAAACCAGAAATAGAGGCCGCCGGTTACCCAGAGCACGGACATAAACAGCGGCCAGAAAAAGACAAAGTCCAGAATCAGTTCGCCAGTAAACAGCGCGGCTACGCCTAACGGCAACCCGAATACCAGACACAAAATAGAGAAGGCGATAATGCGATCAGTCATTGTCAGGATACCAGTACGAAGAAAATTCAGGCCTGATACGCGAAATATCAGGTTGGTTGTTGAGGAAGTCGTCGGGGTAATAACCGTAATTTTTGATGCCGTTCAGCTGGAGCACCCGCATCCACTCCACCAGACGTTCATCGGCTACGGCACGCTGCGGTTTCTGTGCCCAGTTCCTGGCCTGTAGCTCAAAAATCGTTTTATTTAGCGCGCCGGGGCGTGCGGCGACGGCTTTGACTAAACGCGTCAGCCAGGCATTGCTCTCTTCTGCCGGGACGGACTCCATCAGCGGCATTGCCATCGGCACCGTCCAGTCGTAGGCCGCCAGAAAATCATCCAGATTTTGCGCAAACCATGCCTCGCTTTCCGGCTCGAGAATGGGTAACGCGAACATGTTCCGCGCGGTTTTGATCTGCGGGCCACGGATGTTTTTCACCGCCTGGCTCAGGGTGCGGGTAAAGCCGATAAGCCGCTGGCTCTTCTGCCGGGTCGTATCCTGTCCGGCATCGTCAACGTCCGTCAGCACTGCGTCGTCATGGAACAAGATCCCGTTGAAGCTGGCATAGCGGGCCAGATCTTCATAGATCTCCGTCACCTGCTGGCGAACCTGCGGACTCCAGGGGGAGAGCCGGATATAGGGCTCGGCGGCCACGGTCAACTCTCCCGTTTGACGCTCACGGCGCTGCACGCGCGGCAAGGCTGGACTGAGATCGAAAGAGAGAACCGGCATCCACGCGAAGACTTTCACTCCCGCGCGGGTTTGTAGCTGCCAGGCGACAAAATTAAAGAGATCGGCCCGGACCGGAAGACGACGGTTGGGGAAATAGAGCGCGCTGATCCTGCCGTCGCCCCGCGGATCCGAAAACGCCTGGAGAAACACATGGCTGATTTTCATGTCGTAGACCCGCTGGACGAGTTTGTTGATGTTTTTCGTCTGCTGGGCCGGATCGGGATCGTAGACGTAATCAAGATCAACATGCATGACGCGCACCGGTTCAAACTCCTGAACGCGGCTAACCGTGTTGGCAAAGGTTTTTATCGACGGATTTCCGGCAATCAGCAGGCGCGGGATGTTGCCGAGGTCGCGCACGTTTGCCAGCCCGTCCTCCAGGGTAAAGGCCAGCTGATAGCCCTGTTTCTGGGCGATAGCGAGCGATGTACCGTTAGCAGCCCCATAGGGCCACACCCAGGCACGCGGCGCTTTTCCCGTCACCTGGGTGATTTTATCGGTGACTTTCCGTACGTCTGCGGCGATCCGCTGATTGAAGTGTTCATCGGTTTCGTAATGCCCCGTCGCGTTATCAAAAAAACGGTTAGCGATGGCGGGTTCACGGCTTCCCTGCGGGTTGGCCGGAATGCCGTAATGCGAGGCCCAGGTATGCGAGCCAATCTCAATCAGCGGGGACTGGCTGAGCTCGCGAACCATATCCCAGGTGGCAAAGCGATCGCGGGGCGTCATCAGACCGCCGAAGTTAACTTTTTGATTTGCCGGCGTATCCACCCAGCTGCCCACCGGTGCCCACAGCGCAGGAACGTTCCAGGCCTGAAGCAGGGGCCAGACCCGGGTGTAAAAACTGCTATAACCGTCGTCGAAGCTGAGCAAAACGGCTTTCGGCGGCAGCGCTTTTTTTCCTTCATGCGCATCCAGAATGTCCTGCACGCTAATGGCGTGATAGCCGTTGTGCAAAAGCCAGCTTATCTGCTCGTTTAACGCGCTGGTGCGAACGGAGAGGTAGCGCTGATCGGCGGCATCATCTTCGACGTCGTGGTAGGCCAGGACCAAAAACTGATTCTCCGGCCAGGGTTTGCTGGCCTCCAGCTGCGGCCTCTCTTCAGGGGCCATAAAGGAGAGCGGCTGCGCGCAGAGGCTCGCGCTGAGGCAGAGCCAGCCGATGACGATCAGGCTTACAGAAAAACGTGTGTTCAGCATATTCATCCTTAAAAGCGTAAAGTCGCATCTAACGTGACGGAGAGATTGCTCTCGCGTTTGCCGTCGTAAGGGCGCTTATCCCAGTTCAGCATCACGCCAGTATCGACAACGTTGTTCCACTGGATGCGTTGCCCGTAACCCAGCAGGGTAACGGCGCCAGGTGACTGATTTTTCTGCCAGTAGCTGCCCCCGCCTGCCACGAACTGCTGGCTCCAGAGGGTGTCGTAGTGGCGGTACATCTCATGGTCAACGGACAGGGCAGCCGTCACGGACAGATCCCGTGCCGGGTTGTAATAGAGCGTATTCCGCAGGCTGTTTTTACTGGCGGCGATCCCCGGTTCGAGATCCAGCGTCAGGGTCGGGGTCTGCCAGAGACGCTCTTTCCCAGAGAGGGTGTATTCCTGACGGCGGTTGTGGTCTGAGAAGCGGCTGATTGCGGCGTTGAACTGGTATTCACGTCGCTCGTTTTGATACCAGCGCACCCCACCTTCACCCCGGTTGGCGCTAATCCCATTGCGTAATGCCCGTAAGGGTGTGGCGCGTGACAAGCGCTCGAGGTTACCACTGACCTGCCAGTTATCACTCAGGCTGTAAGTTGTTGAGAGCCGTGCGCCCGGCCTGTTTTTGCCGTGATAGTGGTTGCCGGAGAGCTCGGCTTCGAGCGTGAGGTCACGGGGGCGCCACTCAACGCCGCCCAACAGGTGGCGGCTGATGCCTTTACCTTCGTCGAAATTCCCCTGGGCATAGCGGGTGCCGGCAAACAGCCGCCAGCTATCCGCCACGGGCGGGCCATAGAGCGTGGCGTCCCAGTTCATGTCGTGGCTACCGCTGACGGGGTTATCTGAGTGCAATCCTTTACCCGCCTTCAGACGCAGCTCAGACATATGGTGGACCATTCTGAGTCTGTCCAGGCGACGGGCGCTGCGATCGGCGGGGGCGCGAGCAATTACGTTATTAGCCAGTAAATCCATCTGGCGCCACTCCTGAAGGTCCATTGCGACGTAAGCCTGCTGTTTTTCAAGCTCCAGATTCGTGGGTTCGAGCGCCTCTGCTCGTTTAAGCTTTTGCTCGGCCGCGCGCGGCAGGCCTCTGGCCTGAAGCAGGGCGGCATAATCAATCTGTAATCCCTGATTTCCCGGCGCCGTTGACGCCAGACGATACGACAGTTTTTCGGCCTCCGGCAGGGCGTTGGTTGCCAGCAAATAGTTAAATTTGAGTGACTGCCCGGTAAGCCACCGATCGTTTGGCTGGGCGGCGGGGGACCCGAAATCGTAGCGGGTCCAGGGAACGCTGCGGGTCTCGCGCTCAACGTAGCGGCGGGCGGCCTGATACTGCCCCGTATCCAGCCAGGCGTAGAAAAGCGCATGCTCCTCATCCTGCGGATCGGAGGCGTAGTGTGGATAGCGTTGCACAAGCGAGAAGGCGGCAACGGTGTTTTTCTCCTGCAAATATGCAGAGATCACCCAGCCGATGGCCCAGTCCGGCACCGGATGCTGTGCGGCCGTCAGCGACTCATATTCGCTAATGACCTGCCGGTAATTACCCTGCGCATACAGGGCGCCAAGCCGATCGATACGGGCAAGGATGACGTCTTCAGCCGCCTGCGGGTCGTTTTGCCAGCGGGAAAGCAGGGCGTGATAGCGATCTAACGCGTTTTGTGCCAGCCGCAGGCGCTCTTTCTCCGTTCTGCCAGGCACATCCGCCAGGCGTACCCGTTCAGCCGCGGCGTTACGCTCAAGGCGGCGACGCTCCGCGCGGGACATCGCCGCGTTTTGTGACAGCCAGAGTGCGGGCGTGCTTACCCGGTTATCCGTTAGCGCATCGATCGTCTCGCGAAGAAGGGCCTCATTCCCTGGCGCGGCGCTTAGTGCGCGCATGTCAGCCAGCAGCCGATCCCCGTTTTTTCCCTGGCGCATCCAGACATAGGAGAGCGTCTCAAGGTGCGCGGGAGAAGGATTGTCTTTAACCAGCTGCCGGGCTTCCGAAAGCGCGAGGTGATCTTTGCGGGCATCGGCCAGAGTCTTCACATAGCCGATGCGGTAATCGTCGTTATCCGGCGCAAGGCTGAGCGCCTCTTTCCACAGCGATAAGGCCGATGGCCAGGCTTTTTGGTTTCTTCTGGACTGGGCGACGGCAGCGATGGCGCGAGCGGGCAGCGGCATATAAATACCATAACGCTGCCAGACCCGGATAACTTCGTCATCGCGTCCTGCCCAGGAGGCTACCTGTAACCAGTCCGCAACCTGTCCGGGTGTTAAAGCATGTTGTTGCTCATAGCGCTGTAGGTAATCAAGAAACAGAGCGTAATTACCGTTACGTGCCTGTTGTATCTGATGCTCATAAACGGATTCATCAGCCTGAACCAGAACAGGAAAGAGTAAAAGCAGGAACAATAATATTGTGGTGCGATAAAAGAATAACGTAGTGAAGCTAAGCGATCTTTCCATATCTATTTGCCATTTGTTTATTGTGAATCCATTGCATAACACGGCCGCCTTTTAACTCTGCGTTAAAGGGCATAAAGGAGAACATTAAATCTGAATGATGCTACGTTATGGGGTACTTACTTAAAGGTAATTATGAGCCCTCATCTCAGTGGTCTGATTGGGCTTAATGTACACCCGATGTGTTGGGGGATAAATAAGTTGAAAAGCGGCTGGGAGGTTTTGAGATAATTCTGGGAGAAGTAAGTTTTTTAGATAATTCAGTGCAGGGTTGGTGTTTTTAGTTGATTGATATTAAATGATTTTTCTTTCTCTTTTTCCTGTTTTGTTATATCCGAAATGAAGTTCTTCTGAGTTAATTAAAGTACTTTCTGGTGCATGTTTGGGAAGTTTCATGACAAAAATTCTTAATGTTCAGAGAAGTGACTTTTCTGAAATTCTTTTTTATTTATAATTAACGCCAGGCATTGAGTGATAGTCTGCAAAAAGTCTAGCTCACCAATGTCATATTGAGGGATGATCAAAGCCAGAAAACATTTGCCGTTAATGTAAAACGCTATAAACGAAAGCGTTCTTGTTTCTTAAGAGGCGGGCTTGCTTTAATCTAAAAGGGATGGTTAGTGGCGACTTCAATAGTGTTAGTGACTCAGGATTGTTTCCTTGTCAGGGGGATGCGGCTATTTTTCCCGGATATAATTTGCCTCAGTTCGATAGACAGAAACATATTTGATACCGACGCAAATGAATATACTGTACTGATTGATAGCCGTACGCCGCTCCGTTTATATGACTACCTGATACGTCATCCGGCCAGAACGAGAAAAACGATCTGCTGCGTTATGCTGGATATGCGTCCTCGAGAGGAGGATCTTCTCAGTATGAAGCTGTTTATGAACACGTCGCTTACGGCTCCGGATATGGCGTCGTTATTCAATCTGGTGCTCGATATGAAAGGCAGGCGTCTGACCACCAAATGGCTGCTTAACTTACGGCTGAGTCGACACGAAGCGATAATGATCCGGTTGCTGAAGGCAGGGAGGTCAATGGAAGAGATTGCAGATAAGCTGAATATGTCGGTTAAAAGTCTCTATCGCAAGCGAACGGTGCTGTCAGAGCGGTTAGGGGCAGGGAATTTCAACGAGGCGTGTTTGTTTATCTTTAAAAACAAACTGCTGGACGCGGTTGGGAACGATCCCTAGCTTCGTCAGAAGCCAAAAGCAGAAACCCGCCACGAGGGCGGGTTCTTTTAATGGAAATAATTCAGAACGACCAGCGCAGATTGGCGTTAACCGAGTTGACGCGGGTATCCGCACCATATTGTCCCTGGTAACCCACATCCAGCGTCGCAGCACGCGACAGCTGTACGCTCACGCCGATATCACCGACCATCACATCCTCATCCACGGCCTGTCCCTGAGTAATGAACGCGTCGCTGCCCGCAAACGCCATGCGCGAAGAGGTATTCTTATCGCCATAGGCGTGCTGCCAGCCCAATGAACCGTAGAGGTTAACGTGCTTCGGCAGCTCGGTCACACCGCGCAACCCGAGTGTCGTGTAGAAGGTGTTCATCGTTTCGTTACGGACGCTCAGCGCAGCGGCACCGCCGTCTTCCCTGAAGCTGTCGGTATGTAGCCGGATGTACGATAAATTGACGAACGGCTCAATATTCCTGTCTGGCTGGCCGAAACGGTAGCCCGCTTCGGTGAACGCCAGCAGGGAGTTGGCGTCGTAATCTGACTTCAGCCGATCCGAGAAACCGCTGAAATCAACATTGCGCTCGCCTTCGATCTTGTGCCAGGTATAACCCAGCGCGCCGCGAAGGGAGAACGCATCCTGTTGACCCGCCGCATACAGGCCAAGGTGATAGTTGTCGGTATCCGTTGAGGAGCGACGGCTGTCGACGTCGTAATCACCCCGGCTGTAGCCGAAGTAGCCGCCGACACGCACGTTATGGTCCGCCAGCTTGCGATCTGCCCCCAGCAGGAAGCCGGTGGTGTTGCCGTCCAGCTTGCCCACGTTACCGTCGCCGCTGTTTCGGCTCCAGGAGCTGAAGGTCTGGCCCCAGACGCCATTGTTTTGCGGCTCCGGCTGCTGCACCAGCGACATGGCTAACGGTGGTATCGGCAGGCTGTCGTTATCAAACGCGCGCTGCATGCGCTGGTTTAACACGTTAAACACCTGCGTGCTGCCAGCGATCAGGTTGGACTGCATTGACGGATAAACTTCACCAGAAAGCTGGTTGAACGCCTCGCGCGCTTCCGGCGCGCTTAGCAGAAGCAGCGAGTTATACAGCGCCAGAGACGGGCCGCTTTGCGTCAGCGTGGAGAGCGCGCCAGCGGTATTCCACTGGTTGCTGCTTTGGGCCACGGTCTGGAAAATGCCCGGCTTGCCGCTGCCCGGGTTTTCACCTCCGGGGTTTTCACCACCAGGATTCTCACCGCCAGGATTTTCACCTCCGGGGTTTTCACCGCCAGGATTCTCACCGCCCGGGTTTTCGCCTCCGGGGTTTTCACCACCAGGATTCTCACCGCCAGGGTTTTCGCCTCCGGGATTTTCTCCTCCAGGATTCTCGCCACCGGTCTCTTTCTGCGCGATGGTCAGATCGACGGCATTGGTGCTTTGCTTAAGCGCCACGTCGAGGAAGGCGGATTTGGAGATCGCGCCGGCGAACTCACCGTCAATTCCCCCGTCGGAGGTCAAAATGCGGTAGCTTTGGCCCGTTTTATAGCTGGTTTGCGGATCCAGCGCGGTGACCTGTACCTTAGCCTGATTGCTGATGGTGGTTTTGCCCGATACCAGTAGCTGGTCGCTGCGGCCATCTCCTGCGATATCGACGTCATAGAAGGATTCGCCGATAAAGTTCAGATAGCGTTTCAGCGTCAACGTACCGATAGTGCCGTCGCCGGGCGAGATATGTCCGCCGGACAGGATCTCGGTCTGGCCCAGCGTCCCGTTGCCGCCCAGCGTGCCGCCGGACTTGATTGACGCGGCGCTGCTGTAACCCACCCCGTTGCTGACGTCTGAACCCGCCGTCGCATTGAGGATCAGCGTGCCGCCGTTCTCCGCGCTAAGCGTCTGGACGTCAAAAATATCGTCTTCTGGTTGGGTATTAATATTGCTGGCAATAATGACTTTACCGCCCCGCGCGGTGACGTTCGCCTTGAGTGCGGAAAGATCGCCGTTCAGCGTCGTCTGCCCGGAGGTGTTGATCACATCACCTTCACCGCTCATCGTGTTGCTGAAGATGTAATTTCCGTCGGTATGGTTGAAGTAGACATAGCTGCCGAACAGTCCGCCACGCAGGCTTATTGCCGTCTTCGCATCGAGGGTACCTGCGCCGCCCGCCGTGCCAAGCGTTGGCTCAGTTAAACCCGTGCCGGTGTCCATATTGCCGCGGCTGCCGATGATGAGCGCACCCCGGTTCGAGCCGGAACCCGATGTCCCCACGATCAGCGCATTGCTGCCAGCGGAAAATGAACCGCCGTCAATCACAGACAGCACGCCATTGCCGTAATCGCCCACGCTCACGCTGCTGCCGCTGGTAAAGCGTGAGTCCTCGCCCGCAATAACCAGCTCGGCGGTTTTCCCTGCCCCGGAGACGCCTGCCACCTGCACGCCGCCAACGTTAACCGTTCCGCCGTTCAGCACGTCCAGGTCGCCATAAAGCGTCAACGTACGGCCAACGTTCCACTGTGAGCCGCTCCCAGTGACGGTGGCTTTCGGGCTCAGCGTGTCGGTTTCACCCGGTCCGGTACCGTTGCCGATGCGTGCATCGTAAGCGGTATTGAGCGCAGCGCCGTCTTCAATCGCAAGCGTGGAGCGTGCGCCCAGATCGGTGCCTACGCTGAGAAAATTACTGGTCACACGAGAGCCAGCACCCGTGGCGATAAGGTGGCTGTCGTAGCCGCGGGTGGTGCCGACAACAATCTCCTTTGCACTCGCCAGCGCGCCCTCTTCGACTCGCAGGGTGCCGAGGCCAAGATTCAGGTCGCCGCGCAGGACGTACCGATCGTTCACCGCGTTAAGCTCAGCGTCTGGCCCACGGACCGTGACCACGCTTTCATAAATTTTGCCGTCGAACAGCCGACCGATATTGATGTTATAGGCGGTGATTTTGCCATTATCGATCAACAGATTTCCGCGTTGATTACGTCCAACATACACATCACCGGTGTAACCCAGCGTTTCGGTAATACGCGAGTCGCCATCAAAAAAGGCATCGGCTGCACGCGCGATATCGGCAGGTAAAAACAGTAACAGCGGCGCGGAAAATAGAGCGAGGTAAAGTCTGGAAAGCGGCGTCTTAACCGCTAAAGAATGCGATGTAGAGTTATTCACGGGCTATCTCCGTACTCATTAGCATGATGTCAGGAACATCGTTTTTTTATGAAAACTCAGATACGCCAGATAATGTAAAAGGCGTTATTTATGTACGCCTTTTGATGCGGCGTTAATTATTTATGTGTGACAACAGGTGTACAGGTTGGCGCGCTCAGCGTCGGTGCGGATCCTAAAATTCCCGGCATCATCATCGATGAACAATCGAAAATACGCCCTTTTTCCGTCGTGGCGCGATAAGAGAGTTTTTGTCCTCCCAGTGCGTCCGGCTGGGCGCCATTAACGTTGGTCACAGTTATTTCATCCGATGAGCCCAGTCCCAGCATTTTAGCGGTCTCCGCCTGGAGGAGTGGAATAGCCTGATCGGTTTTCAACGTGGAACAACCGGCTAACATCAACGTAACGGTTAAAACGATTAGTGGTTTTTTCATAAATTATCCTTGATATCCAACCAGTTAATTTCACTGATTGTATTTATGTTTTCTTTTACCCAAATCAGCGAATAATATATTTCTCTTTCCTAATCGAAAAAACCCTCCTAAAGTAGGGTGGGTAGATAATAATTCATCTGTACTCTAAGATATGCGAAGGTAAAAGGAGGCTCCTTTGGGACAGAATTATGCGTTAGTCGTTGATGACCATCCATTGGTAGCAAGCGGCATCGCCAATTTTCTGATTACACATTGCCAGTTTAAACAGGCGTGTGTGGTGACGAATGAGGATGATTGCTACCGACAAATTAGAGATCATGGCCCGCCACGTTTGCTGGTAATCGATTTTTGGCTCTCTTCCGGAACGGCCCTGAAATTACTCAAAGAAGTAAAACAACTTTACCCACAGGTACGACTCCTGGTGGTCAGCGGGGATGACAATAATGATATCTGGCGCAAAGTTAATGCCGCCGGGGGACACGGTTTTGTATTGAAAAGCGAGCCACCTGAGATGTTCTCGCGGGCCGTTTTCGCACTCACTGATAATCAGACCTGGTTTCCTGAGGGAAACGAAATTTCCGTTAAGGCCAATAATGAGAAGTTAAGTAAATTTAACTTAACGCCGCGACAAATAGACGTGTTAAATATGATTATGCGCGGCCTGCCAAATAAACGAATCGCCGCACAGCTTTCAATTTCTGAGCCCACGGTTAAAGAACACATCAGCAATATATTGAAAAAGATAGGCGTTAACAGCCGGGTTGAAGCCATCACGCTTCTGCATGGCAAGCAGGAACCGTCGGAATGAGGTTTTTCCAGAGCTTACAAAATGATGGTATCTCTGCTCCGGCGCAGATCCGTTTGCTAAACAACACCTTTCTTCGGCTGGTATTTAGCTTTAGTGCTGTGCCCTTTGTGGGTATTCCTTTCGCCATCTGGATTTATATGCTTGGGGACGACCTCGGCCCAACGATTATCTGGATAATTATTTATCTGCTATGTGCCGTGGCGATACGACTATTGCACCGATGCTATCAGCGTGAAGCGAAAGAAAACGGTGAGAGGGACGTCCTGCGACGCTGGCTTCCGCGTATTAATAATATTGCCTTTATTCACGGGCTGGGAATTTCTTCACTCTATTTAATTACGCCACAGACGCAGAATTTTGACTTTTTCCTGTTACTTAATATCAGCATCGCCGCCATCGTCGCCGCCAATGCGACACATCTGACGCCTGTCATTAGTACCTTCACGCGTTTTTTCTTCGCCTCCTGGGGGGTGCTGAACCTCGGTATTATCTGGCGGCTGGATGAGTTGATGTTCATCGTGCTCATGCTGAATCTGCTTTACGGCTTCGCAATTTACCGCCATGCGTTAACTTCCCATGCGTTCTTTATTCAGCAAGCGCTGCTGGAGGAAAAAAGCTCACGGCTGGCGGAACAGTTTCGTCAGGCCAAAGAGGACGCGGAGCAGGCACTGCTGGATAAAAATCAGTTTCTGACCACCGCCAGCCACGATTTGCGCCAGCCTGTGCATGCTATGGGCTTTCTGATCGAAGCCATCCTCCATCGAAACCGGGACGGCAGCCTGACGCCACAGCTTCTTGACCTTCAGCAGAGCGTTCGCTCGGTACATTTAATGCTCAACTCTCTGCTCGATCTCAGCAAAATAGAATCCGGGAATGTCCTCTCTGCCCCGACCAAAGTGGATATCGGTGCTCTGCTCGACTCGGTCATCACGCTGTTTCGTGAAGAGGCCAACAGCCGCGCGCTTAGGCTGTGCATCCGGCGGCCTAAACGCCATATCTACGTGATGGGCGATCCGCTACTGGTGCGACAGTCCCTGATCAACCTGATTCAAAACGCCCTTCGCTACACGCTCCAGGGCGGGGTGCTGGTCGCCATCCGACCGCGCGGTGACGAGTGTATGGTGGAGGTGTGGGACACGGGAGTCGGTATCGCCGATGAAGAGAAGGGCAAAATCTTCTCACCTTACTACCGCCCCGAGCTGGCATGGAAGATCGACAGCGCCGGACACGGGCTGGGACTGGCCGTCGTTGCCCGTTGCGCCAAGCTGATGAAGGTGAAATACGGGATGCAATCCATTGAAGGGAAAGGCTCACGCTTCTGGATGCGCTTTACCCAATATGCTGGCGAAGATAGCGTGCTGGATACCCCGCCCGCCGCTGATAACACCGCCACGCCGGTACGCTATGCGCCGCTGCACGGTTCCTGCCTGGTTGTCGATGACGACCCGCTGGTGACGTCTGCCTGGGAGAGCCTGATGAGCGTCTGGGGAATCGACGTACGCTGTGCGGCCTCCGCTGAAGAAGCGTTTGCCATAATCGACGACGGCTTTACGCCGTTCGCCGTGCTGTGCGACCAGCGCCTGCGATCCGGCGAAAGCGGCTTCGATATCCTGAAAGCGCTTTTTGAACGTCTGCCGGATATGAGCGGCGCGATAGTTAGCGGCGAATTTAATTCACCGGTTCTGCTGGAGGCGGAGCAGGAGGGGTATCTGGTACTCCGCAAGCCTCTGGAGCCAGCTAAACTGCATGCGCTGCTGACGCAGTGGTTGGGATGTCGTTAAGGGAATGCAGAAGTAATGATTCTGGCGGGCTCAGAATGCAAAAACGGACCTCCGTGGAGGTCCGTTAATAGGAAATTTGGTGCCCGGACTCGGAATCGAACCAAGGACACGGGGATTTTCAATCCCCTGCTCTACCGACTGAGCTATCCGGGCAACGGGGCGCATTAAACCCGATCCTCCCTCCGGCGTCAACGAAATTTGTTGCTTTCGGTGCAGACTGCACACTCTCTCACCATTTCGTCGCAAACTTAAGCGAAAAAGTGCGTCCAGAGCGCGGATAGCGGCATCGCGAGCAGGAGGGCAGGGAGCATGTTCACCACTGCAAACATCTTAATGCCACAGATTCGCAGCCCTGTCGCCAGCAGCAACAGGCCGCCGACGGCGGTAAAGTCTGCCATCATCGCTGGTGTTGTCAGCGGCAGGATCAGCGTGGCGCAGGTGGCCAGCGCCAGTTGAATAAGCAACATCGGCACGCAAATCGCGGCGACGGCGATGCCGAGGGTGGTGGCAAAGATGGTGGCAGTAAAGAAATCCAGAAACGCTTTCGCAATCAATATGCTGGGATCGCCGGTCATCCCTTCCTGCATCGAACCGAATATCCCCGTGCCGCTGGCGCAGAACAGAATAATGATCGCAACGTAGTTTTGAATAAACGACTCGTGCGTGCCGTGCTTCGCCTTGCCCGGTCGGGCAATCAGATTTTTGGCTTTGCCTACCGCGTGATTGATGCCCTTTTCCAGATAGCAAAATTCGCCGATCAGCGCGCCGAGCAGCGTCGCCAGTACCATCACCGGCAGGTTGGCGCATTTCACCACTAAAAGGATACCAATCCCTAACGACGCCAGGCCAAAAATGGAGGGCATGGAGACGCGAATACGCTCCGGCAACCGCTGGCTTAATACTGCCCCAAGTACACCGCCCAGCAATACGGCTCCCGCATTGATAAAGGGTCCAATTACCACGTTTAACTCCTGTTATTTAAGCACTGGCATTGCATCATTATGGCACGTTCGTCCCTGATTACGCTTAGCTTTGGGAGGCGTAACGCATACTGATTCCTTCTTGCACCTGAAAATAAAAGGTGACATGATTGCGCGAATTTTCTCCTTCCTGTCTCACCGCTCGGTGAGGGTATTTGCGCCTATGAAAACCATGAAAATTGCCGTCAGCCGCGAGCTGGTATCCAAAGTTTCTACGCATCGCGAAAAGGTTATGCTGGATAACACTGATTTCACCGATGTGGCGGCAGTCGTCATTACGGTTGTTGAAAGCTACAGCGGCATTCTCGCGTTGCTGAAGCGTACGGGCTTTCAGCTACCGGTATTTATGTTCTCAACAGAGCCAGGAGAGGTGCCAGAGGGTGTCACGGCGATCATCTCGGGTAAAGCACAGGAATTGCTGGAACTGGAATCTGCCGCCTGCCGGTATGAAGAGAACCTGCTGCCACCCTTTTTTGACACCCTGAGCCAGTATGTGGCGATGGGAAACAGCACCTTTGCCTGTCCGGGTCACCAGCACGGCGCCTTTTTCAAAAAACACCCGGCGGGGCGGCAGTTTTACGACTTCTTCGGTGAAAACGTGTTTCGTGCCGATATGTGCAATGCCGACGTGAAGCTCGGTGATTTGCTGATCCACGAAGGTTCTGCCAAGCACGCGCAAAAGTTCGCGGCGAAAGTGTTCAACGCGGATAAAACCTACTTCGTGCTGAACGGCACGTCGGCGGCCAATAAAGTGGTGACCAATGCGCTGCTGACTCGTGGCGATCTGGTGCTGTTCGATCGTAACAACCACAAGTCCAACCATCATGGGGCGCTGATCCAGGCCGGGGCAACGCCTGTCTATCTTGAGGCAGCCCGTAATCCGTTTGGTTTTATCGGCGGGATTGATGAGCACTGCTTTGATGAGGCCTGGCTGCGGGAACTGATCCGTGACGTCGCGCCGCAGAAAGCCGCCGAGGCGCGCCCGTTCCGTCTGGCGATCATTCAGCTCGGCACCTACGATGGCACGATCTACAACGCCCGTCAGGTGATCGACAAGATCGGGCACCTTTGCGACTACATCCTCTTTGACTCCGCCTGGGTCGGCTACGAGCAATTTATCCCGATGATGGCGGAAACGTCTCCGCTTCTGCTGGAACTGAACGAGAACGATCCGGGCATTTTCGTGACCCAGTCGGTCCACAAGCAGCAGGCCGGGTTCTCACAAACGTCGCAGATCCATAAAAAGGATAACCATATTCGCGGTCAGTCGCGCTTCTGCCCGCACAAGCGGCTGAACAACGCGTTCATGCTGCATGCCTCCACCAGCCCGTTTTACCCGCTGTTTGCGGCGCTGGACGTGAACGCCAAGATCCACGAGGGCGAAAGCGGACGCAGGCTGTGGGCGGAGTGTGTCGAGTTGGGCATTGAAGCGCGCAAGGCCATCATCGCTAACTGCCATATGATCAAACCGTTTATCCCACCGGTGGTGGCGGGGCGGCCATGGCAGGATCACCCCACGCAGGCTATCGCCAGCGAGCGTCGCTTCTTTAGTTTTGAACCGGGTGCAAAATGGCACGGTTTTGAAGGCTATGCCCGCGAGCAGTATTTCGTCGATCCGTGCAAGCTGCTGCTGACCACGCCGGGCATTGATGCTGAAACAGGGCACTATACCGATTTCGGCATTCCGGCGACCATTCTCGCCCACTACCTGCGCGAGAACGGCATTGTGCCGGAGAAGTGCGATCTCAACTCCATCCTGTTCCTGCTGACGCCAGCCGAGAGCGCGGAGAAGCTGATGCAGCTGGTGGCGATGCTGGGGCAGTTTGAACAGCATATTGAAGACGACACACCGCTCGCGGATGTGCTTCCGACCATCTATCAGAAATACCCGGTGCGTTACCGCGACTATACGATCCGCCAGCTATGCCAGGAGATGCACGATCTCTACGTCAGCTTTAACGTGAAGGATTTACAGAAGGCGATGTTCCGTCAGGAGAGCCTGCCTGCCGTGGTGATGAACCCCCAGGATGCCAACCAGGAGTACATTCGCGGGAACGTCGAACTGGTGCGTATTCGTGACGCCGAAGGACGCATTGCCGCCGAAGGTGCGCTGCCATACCCGCCGGGCGTGCTGTGCGTGGTGCCGGGGGAAGTCTGGGGTGGAGCAGTACAGCGCTACTTCCTGGCACTGGAAGAGGGCATTAATATGCTGCCGGGTTTCTCCCCAGAGTTGCAGGGCGTTTACAGCGAGAAGGATGCGGACGGGATCAAGCGGCTGTATGGGTACGTATTAAAGTAGGGACCCTCACCCTAACCCTCTCCCCAAAGGGGAGAGGGGATTGCACGGAGCCGTTTCTTCACCCTCGCCCCTTTGGGGAGAGGGCCGGGGTGAGGGGAGTTAAGTCGCACTACGCCTGTACATCCTTCTCGGATGTCCAATCTTACCGTACAGCATCTCCACCGTCAGAAAACCCACCTCCACGCAGTGTTCCAGATAGCGCCGGGTGGTGGTTTTACTCAGGCCCGTCTCGCTCACCACCTCATCCACCGTAAAACAGTGCGCCGCCTTGTTGTTAAACAGCATTTGCACCCGCGCCAGCGTGTTCTCCTCTATCCCTTTGCTGCCGTTGTCCAGACGATAGTTTTTCGCCTGTAACTGATAGAGTGAATCCACGTTCTGCTGGTCGACAATCTTCCAGACGCGCTGCTGTTCGGCAAACTGCACAAAACGCTCCAGCGACTGGCTGAGCCGCTTCCAGGAGACCGGCTTAAGGATATAGTCAAACGCGCCGTTACGAATGGCCTGGCTACAGGTGTCCATATCGCTGGCGGCGGTGATGAAAATCACCGAGCAGTTGGCGCGGGTGAGCATCGGGTTGCTGATAAGGGTGATGCCTTTGCCGTCCGGCAGGTAGTTATCCAGCAGCATCAGCTTCGGCTGTTTGCTCTCCAGTTGTACCTGCGCGTCGGCCAGCGACGCGGCAATCCCCACCAGCCTCAGACGCGGATGTTTACCGATAAGCTCCGCGTGCAGTTGCGCCAGTTCGTTCTCGTCTTCAACAATCAGTACGTCGATAAGTTCATGTTGCATAGTCGGTATCTTCCAGTTCCTGTACGGGGTGCCGGGCCGTTCCCGTGGCGGGAATAAACAGTGAGAAAATGGCACCGCGTGGGGTGTTATCGGCAACTTCAATTGCACCGCCAGCCTGTGTGACATAGCTTTCAATCAGATACAGGCCAATACCATGATCGCCGCGCGTTTTGGTGGTGATGCCGCGCTCAAAGATCCGGTCGCGGATCTCCGGTGTGATGCCGACGCCCTGGTCGGCGACTTCAATAATCAGTTCCTGCTCGTTCAGCTTTATCAGCACGTCCACCGGGGCATGCGGGAGCGGTGCACGCTGGGTCGCTTCAATGGCGTTATCCAGCAAGTTCCCGATGATCGAGATAAGTTCCGATTCGAGCAGCGGCAGGAACGGTTTATCCACCCGGCAGGCCGGATCGAAACTCAGCTCAACGCCTTTTTCACGCGCGCGGGCGGCCTTTCCAAGCAGCAAACCACACAGCGTCGGAGAGCTAAAGCGGGACGAGATAAAGTCCAGCAGCTCCTGAGCGTGTTCCGACTGCGCCTGTATGTAGCGAATTGCCTCGTCATAACGGCCCATATGCAGCAGGCCGGACAGCGTAGTCATGCGGTTCAGCTGTTCATGGCGCATGATGCGCAGGTTATCAACGTAGCGCTTCACCTGGCTGAGCTGGGCGCTGAGCGAGTCGATCTCGTTGCGATCGCGAAAGGTGATCACCCAGCCCTGCAATGCATCTTCCAGCATTATCCGCACCCGGCTGGCAATGACCGTGAGATCGTTAAAGCGACAGATCTCATCGTGGGTGTCTTTCGCAAGCATGGTTTGCGCGTTGAAGAACGGGACGGGCGCGATCACCTGGCTGATGAGTTGACCCCGCAGTTCGCGGGCGGGCTGGCGTAAGCCTAATAATTTACGCGCCGCCTGGTTGATCACCTCAATGCGGAGATCGTCATCGATGGCAATCACCCCTTCATAAATGGATTCCATCATCGCCTTTTGCTGGCGCACCAGCAGGCCGATTTCGCGCGGCTCCAGAGAGAATATCTGCTTCTTGATGCTGCGGGTGAAGAACCAGGAGAAAATAAACAGGGCGATAAGCAGCAGCACGGCGGCAATCAGGATATTAACCACCTTGCTGACGGTGATGGTGTCCAGATAGCTTGTGAGATAGCCTACCGAAACAATCCCCACCACCTGCCCGGCATCATTAAAAATGGGCGCTTTGCTGCGCAGTGAAATGCCTAACCCGCCCTTGCGGATGGTGATGGTACTTTTGCCGTGTAATACCTCGTCGTTATCTCCGCCAACCAGCGTTTTGCCTACCCGGTCGGCAAACACGGAGTGGAAAAGATGCAGCCCCTTATTGTCACCAATCACAATAAAACTGGCGTCGCTGCGGGCGGCTATTTTCTGCATAAAGTCATGGATGCCCTGGATATCCTTTTGTTCGACTTCTTTTCGCAGGGTTGGAATAAGCGCAATTTCTTCAGCCTGTATTTTTGCGCGCGCGCTCATTTCCTGATAAAGCTGCCTGCCGACATCGACATAATAATATCCGCCCAGTAATGCGAACAGCACTGAGAAAAAGGCGACCAGCGAAATAAACAGCTTGATCTGAAACGATACTTTCATAACTATCACGCGAGATATCAACAGGTCGGCTGAATATATCATCTTTTAAGGCCAGGATGCCCGCTTTGCCGAAAACTTGTGATCCCTTGCACAGCGCAGCCTGTAAAAGATTTTTCCGAAAGTCTCATCCTCTTAAGGTTAAATGAATAAATGTTATTTCTTTGTTCAGTTAAGAAAAGAAACCATAAAAACCACGGCAATAAATAAGGCATAAATCACATTAAATAAAAGAAACCATTAAAACCATAGCGTCCATTAAAACTTCGCTTTTAATATGCCATCCCTCACATAAAGTAAGCCTTTGTGACTCTAAGCTGAACGCACAAAATAACTAAGGGGCTTATTATGAGCACAACTGACGATTCATTCTCTGTTACCCACGACCCGATTGATATTCAGCGGCCATCGCTCAAAGAGCGCTGGTGGCATATTATGGATACCTGGAAAATCGGCATTATACCTCTGCCGCTGTTCGTTCTGGCGGGCGCGCTGATTGCGATTGATTGCCTGGGCGGAAAACTACCGAGCGACATTGTGGTCATGGTGGCCACGCTGGCCTTCTTCGGCTTTGCCTGCGGTGAGTTCGGCAAACGCCTGCCGATTGTCGGCAAGCTCGGCGCGGCGGCAATTTGCGCCACCTTTATCCCTTCCGCGCTGGTCTATTACGGCCTGCTGCCGGATGTAGTAGTGGAATCCACCACTAAGTTCTATAAATCCACCAACATTCTTTATCTCTATATTTGCTGCATTATCGTCGGCAGCATCATGAGTATGAACCGCACCGTGCTGATCCAGGGCTTCCTGCGCATTTTCTTCCCGATGCTGTGCGGTGAAATCGTCGGCATGATTGTCGGCATGGGTGTTGGGCTGGCGCTGGGCCTCGAGCCGTTCCAGATCTTCTTCTTTATCATTCTGCCGATCATGGCGGGCGGCGTCGGGGAAGGGGCAATCCCGCTTTCCATCGGCTATGCCACCCTGTTGCATATGGATCAGGGCGTGGCGCTCGGCCGCGTACTGCCGATGGTGATGCTCGGCGGCCTGACGGCGATCATTATCTCCGGTTGCCTCAACCAGCTCGGGAAACGCTACCCGCACCTGACCGGTGAAGGCCAGCTGATGCCGAATCGCGCCAATGCCGATGCCACCGTCTCTCAGCCTGCGTTCTCCGGCAAAGCGGACGTGACGACCATCGCCTCCGGCGCGCTGCTGGCGGTGTTGCTGTACATGCTGGGTATGCTCGGTCACAAGCTGATTGGTCTGCCAGCGCCGGTGGGCATGCTGTTTATGGCGGTGCTGGTGAAGCTCTGCAACGGTGCCTCTCCGCGTCTGCTGGAGGGCTCTCAGGTGGTGTACAAATTCTTCCAGACCTCTGTGACCTACCCGATTCTCTTTGCCGTTGGCGTAGCCATCACCCCATGGCATGAACTGGTGGCCGCCTTCACGCTGACCAACCTGCTGGTGATTATCAGCACCGTCTCCGCGCTGGTGGCAACCGGGTTCTTCGTCGGCAAAAAGATTGGTATGCACCCGATTGATGTCGCCATCGTCTCCTGCTGCCAGAGCGGCCAGGGCGGTACTGGTGACGTGGCGATCCTGACCGCAGGCAACCGCATGAGTCTGATGCCGTTCGCCCAGATTGCTACCCGTATCGGCGGGGCGATTAACGTCTCCATCTCTCTGCTGATTCTGGGCAACTTCCTCGTTTAAGTTTTCAGGAAAGAACAATGAAACTCGCAAGCTTTTTATACCAGGGAAAACGCAGCTACGGCATCGTTCAGGCCGACGGCGTGATTGATTTAGGCCGCCGCCTCGGCGACCGCTATGGCGACCTTAAAGCGCTGTTGCAGGGGAACGGGCTGGCGCAGGCCACCCGATTCCTGAACGACGCGGTGGATGTACCGCTGAACGCCATCACCTTCTTACCGGTGATTGTACAGCCGGAAAAAATCCTCTGCGTGGGCATGAACTATGCCGACAAGCGCAAGGAGTTTGACCAGCACAACCCGGCCCCGACGCTGTTTGTCCGCTTCCCGGACTCACAGACCGGCCACAACGAGCCGGTGCTGAAGCCGCGCCACTCCAGCGAATTCGACTACGAAGGCGAGCTGGCGGTGATCATCGGCAAAGGCGGGGAGAACATCAGCCGCGACGACGCCCTTCGCCACGTGGCGGGCTACAGCTGCTACATGGACGGCTCCGCCCGCGACTGGCAGCACACCTGGTTCACCGCCGGGAAAAACTGGCGGCAGACCGGGGCGTTCGGCCCGTGGATGGCGACGGCGGATGAGATCCCCGATCCGCACCGACTGGCAATCCGCACCTGGCTGAACGGCCGCATGGTGCAGGAAGACAACACCAGCAGCATGATCCACAAGGTGGCGGAGCTGATCGAGTACATCAGCACCTTCACCCGCTTAAGTCCTGGCGATGTGATCATCACCGGATCCCCAGGTGGGGTGGGTAAAAAGCGTAACCCGCCGCTGTTTATGAAAGAGGGGGATCGCATTGAAGTGGAGATCGAGCATATCGGTCATCTCAGCAACGTGATCGTGGAAGCGCCAGCCGTCGGGCTTGCGGCAGCACATTAAGTAAGGCGGCAGCATGCAATCGCAACCCATCGATTTTCGCCACACGCTGGTGGCGAAACACCCGGAACGCTTAAGCCAGATCCGCTACCTGCTGGCAGACAGCGGCCTTGGCCTGGACAACGACATCACGCTGTTTGTCGAAGCCTGGTCCGGCGCGCAGCTGGTGGGTTGCGCCGGGCTGGCTGCCAACGTCATCAAATGCGTGGCGGTCAACGAGCAGCTTCGTGGGGAAAACCTCAGCGCGCGTCTGCTGGCAGAGGTGGAAAATGCGGCGCTGGAGCGCGGCCATTTTCACCTCTTCCTCTGCACCCGTCCGTGCAATAAGGAACGCTTTGGCCGCAGCGGTTTCTGGCCGATTGCCCAGAGCGGGAACAACGCGGTGCTAATGGAGAAAACCCCGCAGGGGATCGCGCGCTACTGCCGTACCTTAAGCCGGATGCGAAGGGGCGGGGAAAAAATTGGTGCCATTGTGATGAACGCCAACCCATTCACCCTCGGCCACCGTCATCTGGTGGAGCAGGCGGCGGCGCAGTGCGATGCCCTGCATCTGTTTGTGGTGCGTGAAGACGCCTCGTTCTTCCCGTTCAGCGCGCGCCTTGAGATGGTGCGCGCGGGCGTGGCGCATCTGCCGAACGTGGTGGTGCATGAAGGCTCGCAGTACATCATCTCCCGCGCCACGTTTCCGGCCTACTTCCTGAAGGAGACCGGCAAAGTGCAGCAGGCGTGGAGCGAGATCGACGTGCTGATCTTCCGGGACTTCATCGCCCCGGCGCTGGGCATCACGCACCGCTTCATCGGCTCGGAGCCGTTCTGCGATATCACCCGCCAGTACAACCAGACGCTGCACGACCTGCTGGCCTCGCATATCGAGGTGGTTGAAATGCCGCGCATCAAGGCCACCGGTAACGCCATATCGGCGTCCGAAGTGCGCCGCTTACTGAAGACACAGCAGTTTTCCCGGATCCGGGAGATTGTCCCGGACACCACCTTCGCGCACCTCGAAACGCATTACCGTGCGAGTGCCGAAGTCGCTTAACTACCAGGAATTTATCATGAAAATTGTAAGGGAGGCGCTGGCCGGAACGCAGGAGTCCAGCGACCTGATGGTGAAAATCGCCCCCGCTCACGGTGAGCTGGAGATCGTCATCCACAGCGAAGTGATTAAGCAGTTTGGCGAGCAGATTCGCCAGGTGGTCAACGACACATTGCGCGCCATGAACGTGCACCAGGGATTAATCATTATTGAAGACAAAGGGGCGCTGGACTGTGTTATTCGCGCCCGCCTGCAAAGCGCGCTGATGCGTGCCGCCGATGAACAGGCCATCAACTGGGAGGCGCTGAAATGAGCAAACTCCGCCGCAGTATGCTGTTCCTGCCAGGCGCCAATGCCGCCATGCTCTCTACCGCCTTTATCTACCGTCCCGACTCCATCATGTTTGACCTTGAGGACGCCGTGGCCCTGCGCGAGAAAGACACCGCACGCATGCTGGTGTTCCACGCGTTGCAGCACCCGATGTATCAGGATATCGAAACCGTGGTGCGCATTAACCCGCTGAGCACGCCGTTTGGCCTGCTGGATCTGGAGGCCGCCGTGCGCGCGGGCGTGGACGTGATACGCCTGCCGAAAACCGACACCCCGGACGATATTTACGAGCTGGAAGGCCACCTCGAGCGTATCGAGCAGGCGTGCGGCCGCGAGGTGGGTTCCACCCGCGTGATGGCGGCGATTGAATCGGCCATTGGCGTCATCAACGCCGTGGCGATTGCCCGCAGCTCTCCGCGCCTCATCGGCATTGCGCTGGCCGCCTTTGACTACGTGATGGACATGCAGACCGAG